>NZ_JBHYXD010000100.1:0-32624 GCF_042751995.1 Streptomyces sp. NPDC059371
CCGCGCGGGCGACGCGGCGCGGCCGTCCTTCCCGCAAAAGGACACCGCCATCCCGGTGACCACATGGTGTGTCTACGGCGTCGGGGCACCGGTACCGGCAAGGTTGGATCCACGAGCCGGCACGGTCGCACGGTCATGGCAGAAGGCAGCGGGGCACAGCGGTGGGCAGGGTTTCGTGGAGGAGTCATCGCGACGCGATCCGCTCCAGCCTGCGATCACTTCTCACCTCGGCCATTCTCGTGGCCGCCTACTACCTGCTCCCGCTCGACAAGACCTTCAACCTGGCCACGATCCTCGTTCTCGTCGGCGGCATCATGGCGGTGGCGCTGCTCCTGGCCTGGCAGATCCGCGAGATCACCCTGGCCCCGCGGCCCGAACTGCGGGCCATGGAGGCGCTGGCGACCACCGCCCCGCTCTACATCCTCCTGTTCGCGACGACCTACTACCTGATGGGACGCAGCGCGACGGACACCTTCAGCGAGACGCTCTCGCGGACCGACTCCCTGTACTTCACCGTGACGGTCTTCAGCACGGTCGGCTTCGGGGACATCACCCCGCACACCGAGGCGGCCCGCGCCCTGGTCACGGGGCAGATGGCGGTGAACGTCCTGCTGATCGGCGTCGCCGCCCGGCTCCTGGTGTCGGCGGTCCAGCGGGGCAGACTCCAGCAGAACGCGCCGGAGCCGGGCGCGGGGGGCACCGGGCCTCCGTACGACGGGTGATCCGTCGCCCGGAGCCCGGAGCCCCGGAGGCCAGAGCCTGGTGCCCCCGGCCTTCGGCCTCGCTCAGGCGCCGACGTACGCCGCCAGGTGCTCGCCGGTGAGGGTGGAGCGGGCGGCGACGAGGTCGGCCGGGGTGCCCTCGAACACGAGCCGGCCGCCGTCGTGGCCGGCCCCGGGGCCGAGGTCGATGATCCAGTCGGCGTGTGCCATGACCGCCTGATGGTGCTCCACGACGATGACCGACTTGCCCGAGTCGACGATCCGGTCGAGCAGTCCGAGCAACTGCTCCACATCGGCGAGATGCAGGCCGGTGGTCGGCTCGTCGAGGACGTACACCCCGCCCTTGTCGGCCATGTGCGTGGCGAGCTTGAGCCGCTGCCGCTCGCCGCCGGAGAGCGTGGTGAGCGGCTGGCCGAGGGTGAGATAGCCGAGTCCGACGTCGGCGAGCCGCGCGAGAACGCGCTGCGCGGCCGGCGTGTGCGCCTCTCCGGCGCCGAAGAACTCCACGGCCTCGTCCACCGACATCGTGAGGACCTCGCTGATGTCACGGCCGCCGAGGTGGTACTCCAGGACCGAGGCGTCGAACCGCTTGCCCTCGCAGTCCTCACAGGTGGTGGCGACGCCGGCCATCATGGCGAGGTCCGTGTAGATGACACCGGCGCCGTTGCACGTGGGGCAGGCGCCCTCGGAGTTGGCGCTGAACAGCGCCGGCTTCACGTCGTTGGCCTTCGCGAAGGCCTTGCGGATCGGGTCGAGCAGACCGGTGTACGTCGCCGGGTTGCTCCGCCGCGACCCGCGGATCGGAGCCTGGTCGACCGACACCACCCCCTCGTCGGCCGGGATGGACCCGTGCACCAGTGAACTCTTCCCGGAGCCCGCGACGCCGGTGATGACGACCAGCACTCCGAGCGGGATGTCGACGTCCACGTCACGCAGGTTGTTCGCCGACGCGCCGCGGATCTCCAGCGTTCCGGTGGGCTCGCGCGGTGTCTCCTTGACCTTGGCCCGGTCGTCGAAGTGGCGGCCGGTGACGGTGTCGCCCTTCCGCAGTTCCTCGACCGTGCCCTCGAAGCAGACGGAACCGCCGCCCGTCCCTGCGCCGGGGCCGAGGTCGACGACGTGGTCGGCGATCACGATGGTCTCCGGCTTGTGCTCCACGACGAGCACGGTGTTGCCCTTGTCCCGCAGGCGCAGCAGGAGGTCGTTCATCCGCTGGATGTCATGGGGGTGCAGACCGGCGGTGGGCTCGTCGAAGACGTAGGTGACGTCGGTGAGCGAGGAGCCGAGGTGGCGGATCATCTTCACGCGCTGCGCCTCGCCTCCGGACAGCGTGCCCGCCGGGCGGTCCAGGGCGAGGTAGCCGAGGCCGATCTCGACGAACGAGTCGAGGGTCTGCTGGAGCGCGGAGAGCAGGGGCGCCACCGAGGGCTCGTCGAGGCCCCGGACCCATTCGGCGAGGTCGCTGATCTGCATCGCGCAGGCGTCCGCGATGCTGATCCGCTTGATCTTCGACGCACGGGCGCCCTCGCTGAGCCTGGTGCCCTCGCACTCGGGGCAGGTCGCGAAGGCGACGGCCCGGTCCACGAACGCCCGGATGTGCGGCTGCATCGCCTCCTTGTCCTTGGAGAGCATCGACTTCTGGATCCGCGGGACGAGCCCTTCGTACGTCATGTTGATGCCCGCGATCTTCATGCGGGTGGGCTCGTGATGGAGGAAGTCGTGCAGCTCCCTCTTGGTGTACTTGCGGATCGGCTTGTCCGGGTCGACGAAGCCCGACTCCTTGTAGAGCCGCATGTTCCAGCCGTCCGAGCCGTAGCCGGGGATGGTGATCGCGCCCTCGTTGAGGGACTTGGAGTCGTCGTAGAGCTGGGTGAGGTCGATGTCGGAGACGGTGCCCCGGCCCTCGCAGCGCACGCACATGCCGCCCGTGCGGTTGAAGGTCGCCTTCACCGCCTTCTTGGCGCCGCGCTCCACGGTGATGGCGCCGCTCGCGCTGACCGAGGGGACATTGAACGCGTACGCGCTGGGCGGGCCGATGTGGGGCTTGCCGAGCCTGCTGAACAGGATGCGCAGCATCGCGTTGGCGTCGGTGGCGGTACCGACCGTGGACCGGGGGTCGGCTCCCATCCGCTGCTGGTCGACGATGATCGCGGTGGTCAGGCCTTCGAGGACGTCGACCTCGGGCCGGGCGAGCGTGGGCATGAAGCCCTGCACGAAGCTGCTGTAGGTCTCGTTGATCAGCCGCTGCGACTCGGCGGCGATCGTGTTGAACACCAGGGAGCTCTTGCCCGAGCCGGACACGCCGGTGAAGACCGTCAGCCGGCGCTTGGGGATCTCGATGCTGACATCCTTGAGATTGTTCTCGCGCGCGCCGAGCACCCGGATCAGATCGTGGCTGTCGGCACCATGCGGCGCGGACGGCCCCGGGTCCGTCCTCGTGGCCTTGCTCATCGTGTCTCCATCTGTCGGGCAGGGCCGCCCTCGCGGTCCCCGCCGGCATCGCCTGACTCGATCCAACCAGCTTCACGCGGGAGGACATTGTTCATGCGCCACGCTAGGGGAGGCACGGCCGTCGGCGCTTCTCGAATCCTGACCGGGTCGGGAGCGAGAATCGGAGGATGACCATGCCGTCCGACGCGTCGCCCCTGTCAGGTCAGACCCAGTGCGGTCTGCGCGCCCGCAGCCCGTTGCGCGCGTTCCTGCGCACGGAGACCGGCAGCGCCGCCGTGCTGCTCGCCGCCACCCTGCTGGCCCTGGCCTGGGCCAACATCGGTCCCGGCTCGTACGAGTCGGTGTGGAGCACCGAGCTGTCGATCCGCGTCGGGGCGGGCGGGGTGTCGATGGACCTGCGCGAGTGGGTGAACAGCGGGCTGATGACGCTGTTCTTCTTCGTCGTGGGTCTGGAGGCGCGACGCGAGTTCGACCTGGGCGAACTGCGTGAGCGGCACCGGGTCACCCTGCCGCTGCTGGCGGGCCTCAGCGGCATGGTCGTGCCCGTCGTCGTGTACCTGGCCATCACCTCGGGCCACGGCCCGGCGGCGCACGGCTGGGGTGCCGCCATGTCGACGGACACCGCCTTCGCCCTGGGCATGCTCGCCGTCTTCGGCCACCGTCTGCCCAACAGCCTCCGGGTCTTCATGCTCACCATCGCCGTCGTGGACGACTTCCTGGCCCTGGCCGTCGTCGTCTTCGTCTACAGCGACACCATCGCGCCGCCCGCGCTGCTGACGGCGCTCGGCCTGTTCGTGGTCGTCCTGCTGCTGCGGCGCACGATCGGCGCCCGGGTTCCGTCGCTGTACGGCCTGCTGGGCGTGGCGATCTGGGTGGCGCTCCTGAAGTCGGGCGTCGACCCGGTGGTGACGGGTCTCGCGATGGGCATGCTGACCTACGCGTACACGGCCGAGCGCAGCGATCTGGAGCACGCGAGCCGGCTGTTCCGGCGCTTTCGCGAACAGCCGACGCCGGAGCTGGAGCGAACGGTGCGCCGCGGCCTCGCCTCGACGCTCTCTCCGAACGAGCGGCTCCAGTTGATGTTCCATCCCTGGACCAGTTACGTGATCGTGCCGCTGTTCGCCCTGGCCAACGCCGGCATCTCCCTGAGCGGCGGTCAGCTCGCCGAGGCCTTCACCTCACCGGTCACCCTCGGCATCTTCTTCGGCTACCTGCTCGGCAAGCCGGTCGGCGTCATCGGCGGCACCTGGCTGGCCGCGCGCCTCGGCCGGGGACGTCTGCACCCGCCGGTCGGCTGGGGCGCGATCACCGCGGGCGGCACGCTGGCGGGCGTCGGCTTCACCGTGGCACTGCTGATCGCGTCGCTGGCCTTCGACGGCGACCGGCTGGAGCAGGCGAAGATCGGCATTCTGGCCGCGGTCGCCGGCTCGTTCCTCCTCACCTGGGTCGTCACCCTGGTGCTCGGTGCCCTCGGCGGACGCTCCCGCGCGCGGGCCCTCCTCGGCACCGGGCAGACGATCGTCGATCTGAGCGAACCCGTCGACGTGGAGCGCGACCATGTGCGCGGGCGGCTCGACGCGCCGGTGACGCTCGTCGAGTACGGCGATTTCGAGTGTCCGTACTGCGGTCTCGCCGAATCGGTGGTGCGCGAACTGCTCGCCGGCTTCGGGGACGTCCGCTATGTGTGGCGCCATCTGCCGCTCACCGATGTGCATCCCAACGCCCAGCTCGCGGCACAGGCCGCCGAGGCCGCGGCCCGCCAGGACCGCTACTGGGAGATGCACGACCTCCTCATGGGACACCAGGGCGACCTGGGGCCGAAGGACCTGTTCCGGTACGCGGCCCTGCTGGGCCTCGACAGCGGCCACTTCCGCGAGGACCTGCGGGACGGCTCGAGCGCGGCACGGGTGGCCATGGACGTCGAGTCGGCGGACCTCAGCGGTGTCTCGGGCACGCCGACGTTCTTCGTCAACGGCCGCCGCCACTACGGCGCGTACGACATCGTCTCCCTGACGGCGGCCGTCCGCGCCGCGCGACAGCGGACCACGCTCACGGGCGCGGAACAGGAGCCCTGAAGTCCGCTCGACGGGTTCAGGTGGCGCGGGCCCGCAGGCGGCGCAGCATACGGGCGTCCTCGAAGCCCACGGCACGGGCGGCGGCGTCGACGGTGACGCCGTGGCTGATGAGGTGCTCGGCGCGCTCCAGCCGCAGGGCCTGCTGATAGCGCAGCGGTGTGAGGCCCTGGGTGGCACGGGTGAAGAGCCGGGTGAGGGTGCGTTCGCTGACTCCCACGGCGGCGGCCAGTTCCGGAAGCGGCACCGGCCGGTCGAAGCGGGCGTCGAGCAGGTCCTGGGCGCGGTGCACGGTGTCGTCCAGGTGGGACCGGTGCCGGAGCATCGCGCTGGCCTGGGGTTCATGGCCGTTGCGCCGCGCGTAGACCACCATGTCCCGGGCGACCTGCGCGCCCACCGACGGGCCGTGCCGGCCGGCGATCAGATGCAGGGCGAGGTCGATCCCGCTGGCGATGCCCGCCGAGGTGACGACCCGGTCGTCCTGCGTGTACAGGACGTCGCGGACCACGGCCGCCCGGGGGTAGCGGCGGGCGAGTTCGTCCTGGACGTCGTGGTGGGTGGTGCACCGCCGTCCGTCGAGCAGTCCGGCCCGGCCCAGCGCGTCGGCTCCCGCGCAGACACTGGCGACGGTGCCGCCCCGCGCGTGGTGGTCCCGGAGGGCCCGCAGGGTGGCCTCACCGATGGAAGGGCCGTCGCCGAGGGTGAGCGCGCGCCAGCCGGGCACGACGATCAGGTCCTCGGGGCCGAGCTCGGGCCACTGGGTCCGGGCGACCAGCGGCAGCCCCTGGGCGGTGACGACCTGCTGCTGCTCGGCGACGTAGCCGAGGGTGTAGGGGTGCCCGAAGTCGGCGGCCGTGGAGAAGACCTGCGCGGGGCCGGCCAGGTCCAGCAGATGCACTCCGGGCACCAGGAAGAAGACGATGTGGCTCACGATCCGGTCATCATGCCCGAGACGCGGCGGCGGTCTCCAGCTCATCGACCGTTGCGATGGTGGCGAAGCGCCCGGCGAGGGCGTATTCGGTGCGCCTGATGACGTCTTCGGCCCCGAGGGTACGGGGGTCCGCGAGCAGTTCCGCCACGCTCTGATCCGCGGGGGCGTCCCGGTGCGGGATGGGGTTGGTGGCGGTGGCGTCGGAGACGAAGGTGACCTGGTAGCCGAGGTCGGCGGCGAGGCGGGTGGTGGTCTCCACGCACTGCTCGGTCCTGATCCCGCAGACCGTGAGCTCGCGGATTCCGCGTTCCGTGAGGAGCTGTTGCAGATTGGTGGTGGTGAAGGCGTTGTGCGAGGTCTTGTGGATCAGTGGCTCGCCGTCCTCGCGCCGGAGTTCGTCCATCAGCCGGACGTGGCCGAGGGCGGGGTCGAAGACGTCGCCGCTGCCGGGCTCCGAGTGCAGCACCCACACCACCGTGTCGCCGGCCCGGCGGGCGAGCCGGACGAGCCGGTCCACCCGGTCGGCGATCTTCGGGTCGGAGATGGTCTCCCACAGGGGGCGCGCACGGAAGGATTCCTGGACGTCGATGACGATCAGTGCTCGGGTCATGTCCCCACTCTGACCGGGGCGCGCGTCAGGGGACAGACCTCATCGGGTCCGGGAGCGGACTGATCCGGTCACGCCCGTCCGGGGGCCTGACACATGGACCGACCACATGAACTGACTACATGAACAGGATGCATGGACAGGATGCATGAACCGGACACATGAACATGAGCGCGCCGGACACATGTACAGGGGACGGACATGAGCACCCGGGAACACGGCCCATGAACAGAGGACATGCAGGTGTTCCCCGCCGCCCGGAGCCGGGCGGCGGGGAACCGCTCCAGGGCGGTCACCCGCGCGAAGCGCGCTCCGCGGCCTCGGCGACGTGCTTGATGTGCGCGAGACGCCGGTCCCAGTCGGCGGCGAGCGCGGACATCCACCGGGCGGTGGCGTTCAGCGCGGCCGGCCGTACCGCGTACCGCACTTCCCGCCCCACCCGGCTTCCGGTGACGAGCCCGGCCGCGTCCAGCACGGCGAGGTGCTTGACCACCGCCTGCCTTGAGACGGGCAGTTCCTCGGCCAGCTTCGTGGCCGTGATCTCGCCCCGGGCCGCCAGCAGATCGAGCAGGTGCCGCCTCGTCGGGTCGGCGAGCGCGGTGAGGACGCCGTCGACCTCCTCGCTCTCGCCTCGTTCCTCGGTCACACCGACGGCTGGGCGGCGCGCTTCTTGAACGCTTCCAGGACCTGGGGCCAGCCGTTGGTGTTGTCCTCGTGGGCCTTGTGCCGCAGCTCCGGAGAGCCGGACAGCGCGGCGAAGCCGCTCTCGACGACCCGCAGCCGCGTGCTCGCGCCCTCCGGAATCAGGGTGAACTCGACCAGCGTGCTGTTGGCGTCGCTCAGCGGGGCTCCAGGGAACGCGCTGGTCCAGCGGTAGGCGACATAGGTGGGCGGCTCGACCTTCTCCACCCGCACCGGGAACTCGCCGTACTGGGCGTTCTTCACCACGGTCGACTCGCCCGCCCTGCCCTCGGTGGTGGGGAGGCTCTCCTCGTCGGCCACCCAGAATCCGGGCACGGCGACCAGCGGCCAGACCCGCTCCAGGGGCGCTTCGATCAGGGTTTCGCGTTCGATCCGGTCCTCGGTCATGACGTACTCCTTCGAAGCCATCAATGATGCAACTCCAGGGTTGCACATCACCCACTTCATAGCAACTCTGCGGTTGCACGTCATGGGGCGCCAATGGGATCCGACCGGGACACCCTCAGCCCGAAGGAACACATCCAGCCATAGACGGCCATGGTGGTCGCAGGCATGAAACATGTCCCCCCAACTCCACTGAGTTAATTGATTGTTGGGGTCCAAGCACTAGTCAAAGGGGGTCGCGATGCCGATCATTCCTGTCATGAACCTGCTGCCCGATGGGCGGGTCGCAGCCTCATGGAGGTGTTGGGATGCACCGAAGACTCGCCACCGGCCTTGCCGCCTCGGCCATGGCCCTGGTGGCCGTCACGGCGACCGCTACAGCCGCTAGCGCCGCCCCTGCCGACAAGCCCCAAGTCCTGTCCAACTGGACCCAGACCAGCGCGTCGAGCTACAACTCGTGGGTCGCCGCCCGCGGGAACCAGTCCGCCTGGTCGGCCTACGCGTTCGACTGGTCCACCGACTACTGCTCCACGTCGCCGGACAACCCGTTCGGCTTCCCCTTCGCCACTTCATGTGCCCGCCACGACTTCGGCTATCGCAACTACAAGGCCGCCGGCACCTTCGATGCCAACAAGTCCCGGCTCGACAGCATGCTTTACGCGGACCTGGGGCGAGTCTGCGCCAACTACAGCGGCGCGACGAAGGTCTCTTGCGACAGCACCGCGTGGACCTACTACCAGGCGGTCAAGGTCTTCGGCTGAGGCCCGGCCCATGCATGCACGACACCGCTCACCGTGCGCGCAGTTGATGACATGTGTCTGCCGCACAACGCTGTGATCCAAGCCAACTCCCGGCCATCCGAATATTGATGACGGATCGCCGTTCCCCCGGTCCGTCAGGGTGATCGATGCCCGCTCGGTCGCCGGAGCGCACCCCCGCCACCCGCCCCGCCGTCCCCCGGCATGCCCTCCCCCGTGTCGTCCACCGGACGCACTCGGGGGGTGTCACGGCCGTGGGCGCGGGTCGGGTGGCACGGGTCGTCGCACACCGCCCCGCCCCGCGAGCCACGACCGCCGATCCCGGGTCCCCGATGCCTGATGCCCGATGCCCGGCACCCGGCACCCGGCGAGAGCGGACCGTCCGTGTGCCGGTCCGGCCCCGCGGGTCTCGGTCCGTGCGCCGGTCCGGCCCCGGGAGGAGTCGGTCCGTGAGGCGGTTTCGACCGGGCGGACCCAGAATGAGTGGGACGGCCTCGTATCCCGGCCGTCGAGCCGTTCTCGGGGCAGCCGGATCGCGACCGTTGGCCTTTGCGGTCTCCGCCCCTTGTGGCTCGGGACTTGCGAGCGCGCGGGTGGTCGAACTATGAAGACGGACGAGCCGGAAGCCGCGGCCGACGAGAGCAGCACACCGCGGGGGGCGAGCCACGCTCCCGCCCCGCCCGCGGACGCGCTCGCGGCGGCGGACCCCGCGGCTCCCGAGGACGTCCGCCACGACGAGGCGGCCGCCCTCCGTCACCTGACCGCGCGCATGAAGGCCGCGTACCCCTCCGTCGCCCCGTCCGTCGTGGACCAGGTGATCGCGACGGCCCGCGGCCCCTTCCAGCAGGCCAAGGTCAGGACGTACGTCCCCATTCTGGTCGAGCGCCGGGTCCGCGCGCAGCTCGCCGGCCTCCCCGGAGAAGGGACCGCCCCCGCGCCCGCCTCCGTGGGCGACCCGGGGAGCGGGGAGCCCCGGACGGCGAGAACGATGGAGCGGTCCGCCGGGAGCCCGCGCCGCTCTCCCCTGCTCGGCCGGTGGATACCCGCCAGGCTGCGTCCCGTGCCGGCGTCCGCGTCCGACCTGGGTGGTGTCGGTGAGGGCCGGTGACCGCGCGGCGCTCGCCGTGACAAGAGAAGAGGCGGGTCGTCATGACGGATGCCAGGGCCGCGCGCGTCGCGAAGCTCATCGAGCCGCTGCGGGTCGAGCCGGGGTCACGGGTGGACCTGGGCGAGGACTTCGACCCCCGTTACAAGGGCGGCCTGAAGAAGAAGCAGGGGGTGGAGCTGTTGCGCACGGGCGTGTCGCTGCTCGCCGAGTACCAGGAACGGTTGGCGGCCCAGGACACGTACGGCGTCCTGCTGTGTCTCCAGGCGCTCGACGCCGGAGGCAAGGACGGCACGATCCGGCACGTCATGAGCGGGGTGAACCCCCAGGGCGTCAAGGTCAGCAGCTTCAAACAGCCCTCCACGGAAGAGCTCGACCACGACTACCTGTGGCGGTACGCCGCCAGGCTGCCCGCCCGCGGTGACATCGCGATCTTCAACCGTTCGCACTACGAGGAGGTGCTGGTCGTCCGGGTCCATCCGGAGGTCCTCGACCGGCAGCGACTGCCGGCGGACGTGCGCGGGCCGGACATCTGGCATCGCCGCTACCGTGCCGTCAACGACTGGGAGCGCTACCTGACCGACAACGGGTTCAAGGTCGTGAAGATCTTCCTGAACCTGTCCAAGGAGGAACAGCGCACCCGTTTCATGAAGCGGCTCGACGTGCCGGAGCGGAACTGGAAGTTCTCCGCGGCCGACGTCCGGGAGCGCCGGAGGTGGGACGAGTACCAGCACGCCTTCTCCGAGATGCTCTCGCACACGAGTACGCCGTGGGCGCCCTGGTACGTCGTCCCGGCGGACCGGAAGTGGTTCGCGCGCATCGCCACGGCGGCGGTACTGGTTCACACGCTCATGGACATCGACCCCGTCTTCCCGGTGGTCGGCAAGAAGGCGCGCAAGGATCTCCGGGCAGCGAGGCGGGAACTGGAGGCCGACGCTCCCGAGGGCGCGCCGGCCGATCCGTACGCGGCACGGCAACGGGGACGGACCGGATCCGGATCGGAGAGCTGAGATGGCGATGCAGTCGAGCGGCCCGAAGGCTCCGGAGCGTGTCGCTCCGGAGCTCTGGTACGCGCGTGAGCCACAGGACGTCGCGTCGGCCTTTGGTGTCGACCCCGCCTCCGGACTCACCGCGGCCCGGGTCGCGGAACTGCTGGCCGAGAACGGGCCGAACACGCTGCCGGAGGAGAAGCCGAAGCCGGCGTGGCGGCGGTTCGTCGAGCAGTACCGCAGCTATATGCAGGTCGTCCTCCTGGTGGCCGCGGTCGTCTCGCTGGCGATCGCCGAGTGGAGCACCGCGATCCTGCTCGTGCTGCTGACCCTGCTGAACGCGGTCGTGGGCCTGCGTCAGGAGGGGAAGGCCGAGAGCGCGATGAACGCGCTCAAGTCCATGCTGACGGCGACGGCCCGGGTGAGGCGCGACGGAACCGAGTCGGAGATCCCGGCGGAGCAATTGGTGGTGGGCGATGTCGTGCACATCACCGCCGGCGACCAGGTTCCGGCGGACGGGCGGATCGTCGAAGCCCACGCGTTGCAGATCGACGAGTCGGCGCTCACCGGTGAGAGCGTCCCGGCGTCGAAGGACGCCACGACCCTGCCGAAGGTCCTGCTGGGCCCGGGGGACCAGTCGAACATGGCGTTCATGCACACCCCGGTCACCCACGGCAGCGGTCTCGTGATCGTGACCGGGACGGGTGCGGGCACCGAGCTCGGAAAGATCTCGGAGATGCTGTCGGCGACCGAGAGGGAGGAGGCGCCGCTCACCAAGGAGCTGGACACGCTGACGCTGTGGATCACGGCCGCCGCGGGCCTGACCATGATCGTGATGTTCGCGCTCGGGTACCGCCGCGACCAGGCGTGGGACGCCCTGTTCGTCAGCGCGGTCTCGCTGGCCATCGCCGCCATCCCCGAGGCCCTGCCCACGGTGACCCAGGCGATCCTGTCCGTCGGCAGCCTCAGTCTGGCGAAGCGCAACGCGATCGTGAAGGAGCTGCCGTCCGTCGAGACCCTGGCGTTCACGTCGGCGATCAACTCGGACAAGACCGGCACCCTGACCATGAACCAGATGACGGCGGTGGAGGTGGTGACACCCACCGACCGCTACACCGTCTCGGGCACGGGCTACGGTCTCGACGGGCGGATCCATCACGCCGCGGGTTCCTCCGCGGGCATCGAGGAGGCGATCCTCCCGTACCTCGTGGCGAACGACGGCAAGCTGGTGAACGGCGAGGTCGTGGGCGATCCCACCGAGGGCGCTTTCCTGGTGCTGGCCCACAAGGCAGGACTGGACATCGAGGCCACCCGCGAACGGCTGCCCCGGCTCGCCACACTGCCCTTCGACCCCGGCTACAAACTGATGGCCACCTTCAACTCCGCGGTCGACCCGGCCGGGCGCCCCGTGGTGCGCTGCTTCGTCAAGGGCGCGGCCCCGGCGGTGCAGGCCCGCGCGACGACCGCGCTGTCGAGCGGCACGACCGTCCCGTGGGACGCGGAGCTCAGCCGGCGCGCCGACGAAGTGGGCGAGCGCATGGGCGGGGAGGGACGCCGGGTGATGGCGGCGGCCACCCGGGACCTGGACCCGGCCGACTTCGATCCGGACGGGGACCTGCTGGGTTACGTCATCGGGCTGCGGATGACGAGTCTGGTCGGGATGGTGGACCCGCCGCGTGAGGAGTCCAAGGCAGCCGTGGCCAGCGCCCAGGCGGCCCACATCCGGGTCCGCATGGTGACCGGGGACGACGTCACCACGGGTGCCGCCATCGCCCGGCAGCTCGGCATTCCCGGCGAGGCCGTCCTCGGCGCCGACTTCGCCGCGCTGCCGGAGAGCGAGCGGCTGGCCCGTATCGACGGCATCGGTGTGGTGGGAAGGGTCGCGCCCGAACACAAGGTGATGCTCGCGAACACGCTCAAGAAGAAGGGTGCCGTCGTCGCGATGACCGGGGACGGCGTCAACGACGCCCCCGCCATCAAGGCCGCCGACATCGGCATCGCCATGGGCAGCGGCACGGACGTGGCGAAGAACGCGGCGCGGATGATCCTGTCCGACGACAACTTCACGACGATCGTCTACGCGGTGGAACAGGGCCGCAAGCTCTACGACAACCTCACCAAGTACATCCGTTTCGTGCTGCTGTTGCTGGTCACGTTCGTCCTGACCTTCCTCGGGGCGACCATCTTCAACATCGCGGCCGGTGAACCCTTCACCCCGCCGCAGGTGCTGTGGATCCACTTCGTGGTCAACGCCTCTTTCGGCTTCGCGCTCGGCTTCGACCAGGAGAGCACGGGGCTCATGCGGCGCAGGCCGCGCCCTCGGGGAGAGTCGGTGCTGACCCGGCCGGTGATGGTGACCGTCGGTCTCAGCGGTCTGGCGATCACCCTGATCCTGCTCGGGTTGATCAAGCTGGGCGAATCCCGTTACGACAGTGTCGGCATCGGCAGTTCGATCGCGTTCACGGCGTTCGCGCTCTGTCTGATCGTGGCCGCGTTCGAATGCCGCAGCGAGACGGAGTCGGTGCTGACGCCGAGCACCTTCGACAGCAAGCAGATGAACTGGACGGCGCTCGCGCAGTTCGTCCTCGCGGTCGCGGTGACGCAGATGGACGGGTTCCGCCGCATCCTGGGCACCACCGAGATCGACCTGCGGCAGTTCGGCTGGGCGCTGCTGTCCGCCGTCGCCCTCCTGGTCGTGTGGGAGGTGGGTAAGCTCCTGGCCCGCAGGGCGCGGCGCACCGGCTGACCACGCGGGCCCCCTGCCCCATGAAACCGTCGGCGCGATCCGAAGGACTGGCCCGTGTCGAAGCATCACGACACCCCGAGCGGAGGGTGGCGTCCCCCTATTCCGGTACTGCCCGGACTCCCGGTGCTCAGGCACTACCGGCGGAGCTGGCTGCGCGGAGACCTGCTGGCCGGAGTGACGGTGGCGGCCTATCTGGTGCCGCAGGTGATGGCGTACGCCAGTGTCGCGGGGCTGCCGCCCGTCGTGGGTCTGTGGGCGATCCTGCCCGCCCTCGTGCTGTACGCGCTCCTGGGCTCGTCCCGGCTTCTGTCGGTGGGGCCCGAGTCGACGACGGCGCTGATGACCGCCACGGTCGTGGGTCCGCTCGCCGGCGGCGATCCGGAACGGTACGCGGTGCTGGCCTCGGCGCTCGCCGTCGCCGTGGGGCTGATGGCCGTGGTGGCCTGGGCGGCGCGGCTGGGCTTCGTGGCCGATCTGCTCTCCCGGCCCGTGCTGATCGGGTATCTGGCGGGCGTGGCGCTGATCATGATGGTGGATCAGCTCACGAAGCTCACCGGTGTGCCGACGGACGGTTCGGGGTTCTTCCCGAAACTGGCCTCCTTCTTCGGGAACCTGGACGAGATCCATCCCGCCACGGTGGTCTTCAGTGCCGCGACGCTGGTCGTCCTGTATGTGGCCACGCGTTTCCGCTGGCGCGTCCCGGGGCCGCTGCTGGTCCTTGTCGCCGGTACAGCCGTGGTCTCGGTCCTCGGCCTCCAGGACCACGGCATCGCGGTCATCGGGGACATCCCGGCCGGGCTCCCCCGACCCGCCTTCCCCCCTCTCGACACGCTGCCCGAGCTCCTGCTGCCCGCGGTCGGTGTCCTGCTGGTCGGGTACACCGACTTCATCCTCACGGCGCGCGCCTTCACGACCGAGGACGGCGGTACGGCGATGGACGCGAACCAGGAGCTGCTGGCCCTGGGCGCCGCGAACCTCGGCGCGGGCACCCTTCAGGGGTTCCCGGTGAGCAGCAGCGCCAGCCGTACGGCCCTCGCGCAGTCCGGAGGCGCGCACACCCAGGCGTACGGGCTCACGGCCGGGGTCTCCGTGCTGGCCGTCCTGCTGTTCCTGAGTCCCCTGCTCACCGACACCCCCAAGGCCGTCCTCGGGGCGCTGGTCGTCTACGCCGCGATCCGGATGATCGACCTGGCGGGCTTCCGGCGGCTGGCGTCCTTCCGGCTCCGGGAACTCCTGCTGGCCCTCGGCTGTCTCGTCGGCGTCCTCGCCCTCGACATCCTCTACGGGGTGCTGGTGGCCGTGGGTCTGTCGGTCGTCGAACTGCTGAGCAGGGTGGCGCGCCCGCACGACGCGGTCCAGGGTCTCGTACCGGGCCTCGCGGGCATGCACGACGTCGACGACTACCCGGACGCGCGGGTGATCCCCGGGCTGGTGGTCTACCGCTACGACTCCCCGCTGTTCTTCGCCAACGCGGAGGACTTCCGGCGCAGCGCCCTGGACGCGGTGGCCGAACAGGAGGTACCGGTCAGGTGGTTCGTCCTGAACGCGGAGGCCAATGTCGAGGTGGACATCACCGCCCTGGACTCGCTGGACGAGCTGCGCCGGGAACTCGGGAAGCGGGGCATCGAGTTCGCGATGGCGCGGGTCAAGCAGGATCTGCGTGACGACCTGGACGCGTACGGGCTGAGCGAGTCCGTCGGCGAGGACCGGATCTTCCCCACTCTGCCCACGGCGGTCGCCGCCTACCGTGCATGGTGCGGCGACGAGGACTGAGCGGCGCCCCGCCGGGACCGTTCTCCCCGCGGTCCGGGACCATCGGGGAGAACGCGGTCCCGGATCCTCAGGGAATCTCCTGCTCGGCCCAGATGATCTTTCCCTCCGCCGTGTACCTGGCCCCCCAGCGATGGGAGAGCTGGGCCACCAGGAACAGGCCCCGGCCGCCCTCGTCCGTGCTCCGGGCGTGCCGGAGCCGGGGGGCGGTGCTGCTGGCGTCGGACACCTCGCAGGTCAGCCGGGTGTCGCAGAGCAGCCGCAGCCGGATGGGCGGTACGGCGTAGCGGATCGCGTTGGTGACGAGCTCGCTCACGATCAGCTCGGTGGTCATGGTCAGTTCCCCGAGCCCCCATGCCTCGATCGCGCGGGTGGCACGGGCCCGCATCTCGGAGACCGCGGCCGGGTCCACCGGCACCTCCCACGAGACGACGTGGTCGTCCCCCAGGGTGTGGGTGCGGGCCAGCAGCAGGGCGATGTCGTCGGGCTGCGGTACGGGCACGAGCTGCCGTACGGCGTCCGCGCACAGCGCTTCGAGGTCGGGGTCGGGCCGGGCGAGCAGTTCCCCGAGCTGCGCCATGCCGAGCTCCATGTCGTAGTGCGCTCCCGCCACGAGGCCGTCGGTGAAGAGGCCGATCAGGGTGTTCTCCTCAATCTCGCTCTCCTGGCTTTCGAAGGCCATCCCGCCGAGTCCGAGCGGGGGCCCGGCGGGCAGGTCGGGATAGGAGACGCGCCCGTCGGGGGCGACGAACACGGGGGGCGGATGTCCGGCCCGGGCCATCGTGCAGCGCCTGGTGACGGGATCGTAGACGACGTAGAGGCAGGTCGCTCCGAGGAAGGAGGCGGTGGTGGCGGCCTCCTGTTCCGTGGTGCTCCGGTCGGCCCGCTGTTCCTGGGTGCGCTCCTCGCTGAGCCGCAGCACGAGGTCGTCGAGGTGGGCCAGCAGCTCGTCGGGGGGCAGTTCCATGTCGGCGAGGGTCTGCACGGCGGTGCGCAGCCGGCCCATGGTGGCCGCCGCGGTGATGCCGTGGCCGACCACGTCGCCGACGACCAGGCCGACCCGGGCTCCGGACAGCGGGATGACGTCGAACCAGTCGCCGCCGACCCCGCCGCTCGGGTCCGCCGGCAGGTAGGTGGAGGCCACCTCCAGGGCTGTCCCGCCCGAGAGGGCGTGCGGCAGCAGACTGCGCTGGAGGGTGACCGCGGCCGTGTGTTCGCGGGTGTAGCGGCGGGCGTTGTCGACGCACAGCGCCGCGCGCGCCACCACCTCGCGTGCCAGCAGGACGTCGTCGGGCTGGAACGAGACCGGGTTGAGGGAGCGCAGGAACGTGGTGAGTCCGAGGGCGGTGTTGCGTGCCCGCATCGGCACGGAGATGAGGGAGTGCAGCCCGTACCGGCGGATGCTGGCCGCTCGCTCGGGCTCCTCGGCGATCCACAGATCGTCGTCCGGGTCGAGGACCTGCATGAGGACCGGGTCGCCGTTGGTGAGCAGGTTCACGTCGTGGGGCGGCGGCAGGAAGTCCGCCCGGTCGCCGATCCGGGCCACGGCCTCCGGGCACCCCTCCCGCACCGAGCTCATGCCCGCGCGCCGCATCATCGGCTTGGCGGGTGCGGGTCCGGCGTCGGACAGCCAGGCTCCGTGTCCCTCGGTGCTGAGGACGGATTCGAGGAGGTCGACGATGACGAAGTCCGCGAAGCGCGGAACGGCGAAGTCGGCGATCTCCTGGGCCGTGCGCATGACGTCGAGGGTCCCGCCGATGGTGGTCCCGGCTTCGTTGACCAGCGACAGGATCTGCCGGGCGTTCCACCGGTCGGTGACGTCCAGGACCATGTAGCAGACGCCGGTGTACGAGTTGTCGACGCCGAGCAGCGGGAAGAACGAGGTGGAATAGGCGTGCCGGCGGTGCGGGTCGGCCCAGCTCCATCCCAGGTACTCGTAGTCGATCATCGGCTCGCCGGTCGCCAGGACCTTGTGCATCAGTCCCTCGATGGTCTCCGCCTGCAGCCCCGGCAGCAGTTCGGTCAGGCGGCGCCCGAGCCGCTGCTCGCGGGGCACACCGCCCAGGTGCTCCAGGGTGTCGTTCATCCAGACGTAGCGCAGTTGCAGATCGAGCACCGCCATGCCGACCGGCGAGTGTGTCAGGAATCCGTCGAGGAAGGACGGGCCGACCGTCCACGCCCGTCTGCGGTCCCTTGCCGAGATCAGGAAGCACTCACCCCCTCCCATGCGGAACGACGCGGAGACCCGCAGGTCCACATCGATGCGCCGGCCGTCGCGGTGCAGCACCGGGATGTGTCCGCTCCAGCCCATTCCGCCGCGGCAGCGGTCCGCGACCGCCGCCACCCGCGAGGGGTCCCGCAGCACGAGCAGGGGAGCGGCCGAGGAGCCGACCAGCTCGGCCGCCCGGTGGCCGAGAAGTGCTTCGGCACCCCTGGTCCAGCCCACCACCACGCCGTCGGCGGACACCACCGCCGCCGCGTCGGTGGACGCGTCAAGGGAACCGCCCGGTCCTTCGGACACGGGCGCGTCGGATCCTTCCTGCGCAGAAACCATGAAGCTCTCATCCTCTACACGACCATGTTCCTGCTTGTCCGCCCGATGTGCAGACCCGGCGGGCGATCACCGCGGAACGGCACCGCACAGCACGCGACCACCGGGCCTGGACATGCCCGTGCAAGCCCTGGAGTGGGCAAGGCCGGGGGCAGGGCGCAGCATGGAAGGGCCGGGGTCGGGTACTCAGGTGCCCGGCAGCGGCCACGGAGCCGGCACACCGCGCCGGCCGGTGGAGGAGGGCCAGGGATGACAGCCGAGTCCACGCAGTCCGACAGCGCGGGCAGCCGCGCACCCGAATCGTCCCGGCCGACCGGTCTGCTGGACGTCCTGAACGTGGGGGCGCTGGTCCTCGACGCCGACGGGCGCATCGTGTTCTGGACCCCGCAGGCCCAGGAGCTCATCGGGTACACGGCGGAAGAGGCCCTCGGCAAGTACGCGGCGCGTCTGATCATCCACCCCGAGCACATGCAGGCCGTCAGCGAACTGTTCGCCGACGTCCTGGCGACGGGACGCAGTTGGGCGGGCGCGTTCCCCATCCGGCGCAAGGACGGCAGCACCCGTCTCATGGAGTTCCGCAACATGCGGCTCCTGGACGATCTCGGGGACGTCTACGCCCTGGGCATCGCGGCCGACCACACCCTGCTCCAGCGCGTCGAGACCGATCTGGCGCTGTGCGAGCAGCTCATCAACCAGTCCCCCATCGGACTGGCCCTGATGGACCCCGACCTGCGCTATCTCATGGTCAACCCGGCCCTGTCACGGATCGACGGCATCCCCGCAGAGGACCACGTCGGCCGTCATCTGCGGGAGACCCTGCCGTTCCCCGACGTGGACACCGTCGAGTCGGCGCTGCGCCAGGTCCTGACCACCGGCACACCGCTGCTCGACCAGTACCACGTGGGCCGCCCGCCCGCCGATCCCGACCACGAACACGCCTGGTCCCTGTCCTTCTACCGGCTGGAGGACCCGGGCGGACGGGTCCTGGGCGCGGCCGCCTCGGTCGTCGACGTCACCGAACGCCATCGCGCGGCCGCCGAGGCCGACCGCGCGCGGCGCCGGCTCGCGCTCATCGCCAGCGCCTCCACCCGCGTCGGCACCACCCTGGAGGTGGAGCAGACGGCCCGCGAGCTGGCCGACATCGCGGCGCCCGAACTGGCCGACGTGGTCGCCGTGGACGTTCTCGACTCCGTGCTCGCCTGCCGCCGCAAGCGCAGGCCGGACAGCGGCCCGGAGTTCTTCCGCGCACTCGCCCTCAAGGCGTCCCACCCCACCGTGGCCCTGCGCGCCGCGGACCCTCCGGGCGACCTCGCGACGTACGAGGGCGACCGGCTGGTGACCCTGTGCGTGCACACCGGCAGACCGGTTCTCGTACGGCACGTCGGCGAGGGCGATCTGCCGCGCATCGCCCGCGACGCCGAGGGCACGGCTCTCCTCGCGCAGGCCGGCGTCCACTCGTATCTCGCGGTGCCGCTCATCGCGCACGGTGAGGTGCTCGGCGCCCTCGACCTCAAGCGCACCCGCAATCCGCTGCCCTTCGACGACGACGACGTGGTGCTCGCCGGTGAACTGGCCACCCGCGCCGCCGTGGCCATCGACAACGCCCGCTGGTTCCAGAGCGTGCGCAACACCGCGGTCACGCTCCAGCGCAGCCTGCTGCCCGACCATCCGCCGCATCTCTCCGGTCTGGAGGTCGCGTCCCGCTATCAGCCGGCCCAGGCCACGAGCGAGGTCGGCGGCGACTGGTACGACGTGATACCGCTGGCCGACGACCGGACCGCGCTGGTCGTGGGCGACGTCATGGGCAACGGCATCGACGCCGCCGCCACCATGGGCCGGCTGCGCACCGCCACCTGCGCCTACGCCGACCTCGACCTCGACCCCGGCGAGGTGCTCCAGCACCTCGACAAGATCACGTGCGATCTGGAGCACTACATCGTCACGTGCATCTACGCGGTGTACGACCCCCGCAGCAGACAGGTCCGCATCGCCAACGCCGGACACATGCCGCCCGCGCTGGTCCGCTCGGGCACCAGTCCGGAGCTGCTGGACCTTCCCCCGGGCGCTCCCCTGGGGGTCGGCGGTGTCCCCTTCGAGACCACGACGGTCGAATTCGGCGCGGGTGATCTGCTCGTCCTGTACACGGACGGCCTCGTCGAGACGCGGCTGCATCCGATCGACGACCGTCTGAACGTCCTTCTCTCGTTCCTCGACGAGCCGGGCAGGACACTCGAGGAGATCTGCGACCTTCTCCTGTACGGACTGCGCAACTCCGACGACCACGACGACGTCGCCCTGCTCATCGCCCGCGCGCAGTAGCCCTACTTCTTCTTCGAGTCCTTCGTGTCCTTCGAGTCCTTCGAGTCCTTCGTGTCCTTCGAGTCCTTCGTGTCCTTCGAGCGCCGGCGGGAGGAGACCTGCTCCCGGGTGGTGCGCCAGCGCGACCGGGCCTGTTCGACCACGTTGTCCCACTCGCGGCGGACCTCGTCGTCGGAGGGGCGGTCGCCCGCGCGGATCCGGACGAGTTCATCGCGCATCTCGTGTCCGAGGGCCGCCGACGCGACGACGACGAACATCGCCGCGAAGAGCGCCGAGATCATCGCGAAGACGGCGCCCACCGCCCCGTAGCGTCCGGCATAGGAGTTGAACAGGCGTGGCAGATAAACGGTCGCGCCCACCGAATAGAGCGCGGTCAGGACGGCCGCCGTGATGCCGAACGGCAGCAGGTCGCGCCAGGGGATCCGCTTCGCGGACAGATCCCAGCCGCTCCAGACGAGGAAGGCGGCACTCACCGGGATCTCGCACACCGAAGCCACCAGCCCGAACCTGCTTCCCCCGAGGACCGTGTGGAGCCACCCGGTGACCACCGCGTAGCCGCCGAGCCCGAGGATCCACCACAGGCCGTTCTTCGTGTTGCGGACACTGAGCGGGGGCAATTGCCAGGCCTGTTCGAACAGTCGCTGCGAGGCGCGCGAGAAGCTCAGCATGGAGATGACCAGGAACAGGCTTCCGAAGACACCCACGCTCGCGCCGGCACCCTCGGCGGGGGCGAGGAGCGACTTGACCGCCTCGGCGCCCTGTCCGGTGAGGCCGTAGCGCTGGATGATCCGGTCGGCGGCGTCGTAGTCCGAGAAGCTGCTCAGGACGGTGCCGATGAGAATCGTGAGCGGGACGAGCGCGGTGAGCGCGCTGGACGCCAGGGCCATCGAGCGGTCGAAGCCCACGATCTTCTGGAACCGGTTGACGACGCGCAGCGCGAACGCGGGACGCAGCCAGAACGTCAGCGTCCGGACGAGGCGCTCGCGATTGATCCCCGCCGTCGTGTCCTCCGTGTCCTCGGGCCCGGTTTGGCGCTGCGAGCGTAACGGACGGCCGTCCGGGCCGGGTCGGCCGACACGGCCCGCCGTTCGCGTCCGGTCCGGCGGCCGGCTCGGGACCACCCGGCCGGGCGGAGCCGGGCGGGTGGCCGGGGCCGGGCGGGTGGCCGGAGCCAGGCGGTCGGGTAGCCCGGCGGGTGGCCGACGCGCTCATTCCTCCTCGGACAGGGCGACCTCCGCCCAGATCGTCTTCCCGCGAGGTTCGGGCCGGGTCCCCCAGCGCCGGCTGACCTGCCAGGTGAGGTACAGGCCGCGGCCACCCTCGTCGACCTCCTCGGCGTGCCGGAGGTGGGGCACGGTGCTGCTGTCGTCGGTCACCTCGCAGACGACCGCGGATCCGTCGAGGATGAGGCGCACGCCGATGGGCCCGTCCGAGTAGCGGACCGCGTTGGTGACGAGTTCGCTGACGACCAGGGTGACGGTGAAGGCGTGCTGTTCCAGTCCCCAGTCCGACAGCGCGCGCTCGGTGCGGGAGCGGGCGTCGGCGACGGACGCCGGGTGGTTGGGGACCGTCCAGGACGCGACCTTGTCCGGTCCGAGTCCGCGGGTACGGGCCAGCAGCAGGACGGCGTCGTTCTCCATCTGTTCCGGCGCCAGCTTGTAGAGCACCTCGTCGCAGATCTCCTGCAACGGCCGGTCGACCGGCTGCAACGCGCGACCGACGCGCTCCAGTTGGTCCTGCGGGTTGTCCGAGACGGCACGCAGCATCGCGGTGTTGCACAGCAGCAGGACGCTGTTCTCCGCGACCTCGAACTCGGTGGTGCCGTACTTCGCCAGGCCGCGGCCGAGCGGCGGCCCGGCGGGCACCACGGCGTACTCGACGGTCCCGTCGGGCAGGGCGAGCACCGGAGGCGGGTGCCCTGCGCTGGCGACCGCGCAGCGGCGGGTGACGGGGCTGTAGACGAGGTAGAGGCAGGTGGTGTCCTGGCGCTCGTCGTCCGCCGTGGCGTCCGCTCGCCTCGGCCGTTCTCCGTGGAGCCGGGTCACCAGGGCGTGCAGCCGTTCCAGGACCTCCTCGGGTGCCAGGTCGAGGACGGCCAGCGCGCTGATCGCGGCCCGTACCTCGCCCATGGTGGCGGCGGCCTGGAGGCCCCGGCCCACCGTGTCGCCCGTCACCAGGGCCACCCGCGACCCGGACAGCGGAATCACGTCGAACCAGTCGCCGCCCGCGCCCATCGGGCAGTAGCTGTAGGCGGTCTCCACCGCGTCGTGGCCGAGGACCCGGGCCGGCCGCAGACTGAGCTGGAGGACGCGGGCGGCCGAACGCTCCTTGGCGTACAGCCGGGCGTTGTCCAGACACAGGGCCACCCGGTCGGCGAGTTCGGCGGCCAGCGCGAGGTCACCGGCGTCGAAAGCCTGCTGCGTGCGGTCCCGGTAGCAGTGGGCCAGCCCGATCACGGAACCGCGGGCGGTGAGCGGCAGCACGAGCAGCGAATGCGCCCCCGCCTCGGCCAGCCGGCGCCCACGCACCGACTCACGCCCCAGCCAGTCCGTGTCGGCGGTCAGGTGCTGGACGATACGGGGCCGGAGGTCGGACAGGCACTGCGCGAAAGGGGTCGCCGTGGACAGGCCGATCGCCTCGCCGATGGAGGGGAGGTAACGCTCGGCGTCCAGGGCGGTGGCACGACGGCTCGTGCACCGCAGAGCCCCGTAGTCCAGGACGGTGCCCGGGGCGCCGGCCTCGCCCCGCAGGACGGAGTCCAGCACCTCGACCACGACCGTGTCGGCCAGCTCGGGAACCATCTCGTCGGCGAACTCCTGCGCCGTGCGGAAGATGTCCAGCGTGGTGCCGATGCGCCCGCCCGCCCGCTCCAGCAGTGCCAGCCGCGCCGCCGCCCGTTCGCGCTCGGTGATGTCCACCACCGCCGTCGCCACCCCGAGGACGCCGCCCGCGGTGTCCTCCAGCCGGAAGCAGGAGACCGACAGCACGATCTCGGGCTGGTCGGGGCGCAGGTGGCCGCGCACCTCCACGTCCAGGGCGGGCACACCGGTGTCCAGCACCTCGAGGAGTGTCGTCTCGTAGTTTCCGGAGTAGAAGTCACCGCCCCACTCCCTCGGGTGGTGCCCCAGGGCCTCCTCCAGGGCGAACGCCTTGACGAAGCGGGCCGCCGTGTTGAAACGCACCAGACGAAGCTGCGTGTCGAGGACGTGGAGACCTACGGTCGACTCGGAGAAGAGTGCCCCGAGAACCGCCTGGTCGAGCTCCGCGTCCGGTCGGCCATGTCCGCCGAGCGATGCACCCATGACACTTCCGTAGACCGTTGACCACCTAAACATTCCGGTTTGTCAGAGTTCCACCATATTCGCTCACCGGCGACGCGCGACCGGAGCACCGGAGCCGCGCCCCGGCGCTCACCGGCCGGACACGGCGCCCCGCCCACGCGGGCAGGGTGCCGGGACCCTGGAAGGACGCCCGGATCCTGGAAGGGCGACAGGGTGAGGCGGATGGCGGCCTGCCTCCGGAGCTCAGTTCCCGCCCGGCGGCCGGTCCCCGCCCGTCGTTCCGGACGGGCGGTACACGAACGTCGGGAACTCCTCCCCGGTCGCTCGCGTCCAGGCGGGGACGACCGTGGCCGCGTACTTCGCGCGGGCGTCGGCGAAGGCGGTGACACAACGGGCGTGGACCTGTGTCCCCTCCGTACGGCGGGTGAGCGCCAGCAGGGAGCGCAGTGCCGCGACCGCCTCGTCGGCCCGGCCGCCGGACAGGTGGGCGCGGGCCTCCGCGTCGAGCGCGAGGGCGAGACCGGTGCGTGTGGCGGCCAGGGACGCCGTGTACGGACCGGCCCCGGGACCCTCCGGCGCGTCGGCGAGGATGGACTCCGCCTCCCTGTAGGAGGCGACGGCCGCTCCGTGGTCGCCCGCGTCGCGGAGGGCGCGGCCGAGCACCCGGAGACGGCGGGCCGTCAGGGCGTGATGGGCAGGCCGGCCGGGTTCGGCCGGACGGCGTGTGAGGGCGACGGCCTCGCGGGCGTCCCCGACCGCGCCGTCGAGGTCTCCGTCGTCCCGCCGCAGCAGACTCACGTCCACGAGCACACGGGCGAGTTGCGGTTCCTGCGCCGCCGGGTCGCGGTCCGCCGCACGCCGGTACGCGGCCACGGCGCGCTCCCCCGCCCGCACCGCCTCACGGTGTTCGCCGGCGGCCTTGTGGCAGTCGGCCAGCCGCTCCAGGCACACGGCGTGCAGCGGGTCGTAGGTGTCCGGCCGTTCGCCGGCGAGATGGGCACTCAGGTCCACCGCCTCCCGCCGCGCGTTCAACTCGCTTGCTGGGGAGCCCGGTTCACGCAGCCGGTCGGCGAGGCAGTCGAGGGCCAGGATGAGCAGGGGGTCACCCGTCGTCCGGTCCCGGCCCACCAGGGTCCGCGCCTCGGCCACGGCCTCCTCAGCGGTGGCCCGCGCCGCGGACGGGTCTCCGGTGGCCTCCAGGCAACGGGCCAGGTCCGCGAAAAGCCTTACCCGCAACGGGCGTACGATCTCGGGCGCGACCCGCACCATGATCGCGTCCGCGGTGTCCCGGGCCTCCCGGCCGACGGACAGCGCCTGCTCGTGGCGGTCCAACTCCGCAAGACCTGAGGCGAGTTCGCACATCACCCGGACCCGCACCAGTGCCACGTGGCTCAACTCGCGCACCGACATGTCCCGCACCAGCCCGGCGCACTCCTCATAGACGGCCACGGACTCCTCCGTGCGGTTCAGGGCCGCCAGCACCAGCGCGTAGGTGCGCAACGCACCCGGTAAGCCGCCGAGGGTCCGGTCCCGTCGGGTGGGGACCAGGCGACGGTAGGCGGCCACGCACTCCCCCGCCGAGCCCAGCGCGTCGGCCGGCCGGCCCAGGCCGAACTGTGCCTGTGCCCTCAGATGCAGCAGGAGGGCCCGCTGCGCCGGTGACCACCGCGCGTCCGGCACGGCCACCGAGGCGTCCATCACCGTGCACGCCTGTTCGCAGCGGCCGACGAGCACCAGCGCGTAGGCCTGCCAGACGAGACTGCGGGCCAGCAGGTCCCGGTCCCGGGGGCGGGCGCCCTTCCGCTCGGCCAGCGCCCGGTACACGGCCGTCGCCTCCTCGGCCCAGGCCAGCCGACGCCACGGCGGGGGCGGCCGCAGCAGTACCCAGTCGGGGGCCAGGCAGCGCGTCAGCGCGGCGCCGAGCAGCCGCCGCCCCGGGCCCGGACCGAACCGGGCCGCCGTCCGCGGCAACGGCAGCAGTACACGCACCAAGCCCATCGGCGCCCCCTTCCCGGGATCCTCGTCCAAAGGACGGCCGGGCACCCGCATTGGTTGCCCGGCCGGAGCGAAGCCGGGTGGCCGCGTTCGACGCGACGGCGGCCGTCCTGACACTCCTGTCGCGCAGGAAGGCTGTCGCCCCGTCGGTCACCCGGAGTGGGTGACCCGAACGTTCGGGACGACAGCCTCCGTACGCGGACTACTTCAGACCGTAGGCGCGGATCACCTCCTGGGTGACGCGGTTTCCCGCGTCGTCCCAGCCTTCGGCCTTCAGCGAGACATAACCCTTGTGCGGGGCGTCGAAGTGCCCCGTCCAGGTGCCCGACTTGCCGCTGACCTCGACCTCCTGCCAGGTGGCGCCGTCGTCGTACGACACGGACAGAGCCGCACCCTGGATCTTCCCCGCGCCGGCCGCGCCCTCCAGGTGATGCGGGGTGAGCCGGAGCGTCTGGCGGCCGCCACGAGCGTCACCCGCCCGGTCCGTGTCGACCCCGTAGCCCATCTGGAGCACCGCCATCCGGTCGATCACCGTCGGGTCGGTGACCGGGTCGGACTTCACCTGCCACACCGTGTGGGTGTGGGTGGACAGCCGGTAGGTCGCCGCGTCGCGGTCGGCGGTCAGGTCGAAGGTGTAGACGGACGGGACGGTCGGGGGCCTGGTGAGAGTGACGGCCGACGAGTTGATGGTCCTCAGCAGGGTGCCGTCCTGGTACGCCTTCAGACTCAGCTTGGTGTTGTCGTAGCCGGACTGGATGACGCCGCCGTGGCCGTCACCGTTGTCGGACCAGGGCTGGACGTTGAACGCGATCGAGGTCTTCTGCCGCTGCGACCACCAGTAGGTGCCGCCGTTGGCGGGACGGGTCACGGGCTTGAACCAGTCACGTACCTGCCACGAGCCGGGCTTGTACGCGGTGCGCAGCCCCTGGCTCGACAGGATCATCCCCGGCCCGGTGCCCTGGCTCTCCACCCACTGCGTCCCCTGCTGCGCGGAGACGTAGTCGGTGCGGGTGCCGGGGATGTCCAGGCGCTGCAGGAATCCGGAGCCGTACTTGCGGTACGGACGGAAACCCGACCGCCACTCGCCGCTCGGCGTGGCGGTGGCCGCGTAGTAGCGCATCTCCACCGTGGCCAGGTCGGACGGACGGGGACGGTAGGTGAGTCCTGTGGACGGGATCCGACCGGGGTGCGGGTCCGAAAGGTCGTACATGTACGGGGAGTTGGGAACGCCGTGTACGTCCAGCCGCAGCCGGCCGCGCTTGGCGTCGGCGATCAGCGACGCCCCGTTACGGGCGGTCACGGAGAACACGGGCACGGCGCTGTTACCGCCGGAGGTGCCGACGGACTCGATCAGCTTGCCCGGCTTGTCGTTGACGACGAGCAGCAGGGCGGCCCCCGCGTCGGCCGCCGCCTGCGCCCGTTGCGCGCCGGTGAGCACGCTCGCGCGGGTCACCAGCGCCACCCTGCCCTTGACGTTCAGCCCGGCGTACTCGGCGGGGGTGCCGGTTCCCGCGTACACCGCGTCCAGGCGCTTGTGCCCGTCGTACAGCGCGGTGCGGGCCTGGCCGACGACCTGGACCGGCTCGCCGTCGTCGGTGACGGTGAGCGGCGGGAGGGCCTTGCGCCAGCGGGTCTCGTACTCGAAGGTGCCGGTGGTCACCTTGCGGGTGGGCAGCACGAACATGCTGTCGTAGTTGGGGGCGAGGAGGTACTGGACCTCCACGACGCCCATGCCCCACGAGTTGTTCGCCTGGCCGTCGGCGCGGTACCAGTTCATGGACAGCGACCGGTCCTCGGTCCGGCGCGGCACCTCCGCGGTGACCTCACGGGTGCGGCTCGCGTCGAGATCGACGTCCCGGTCGCGGTCGAGGACGACCTCCGGGTCGCCCATCAGCGCCATGCCGACCGAGTCGGGGCCGTGACTGCCGGGCACGTCCTGGTACGTCAGCAGGCTGTAGGTGCCTTCGCGCATCCGCAGATCGAGCGTGCCGCTGTCGCCGACGGTCACGGAGTACGGGTCCTGGGTGCTGCCGAACCGCTGTATCTCGACCCATCCGGCGGCCGGCTTGCCGGAACGGTCCTTCAGGGTGACGTGCAGGGTGTGGCGCGTGTCCTCGCGGTACAGGCCGACCTGGGTGCGGGTGAGCGTCGCGCCGGAGCCGTCCTTCGCGGTGATCTGCCCGAGGTAACGGCGCCCGTCGGCGCCCAGGTCCGCCTTGGCGGTCGCGGTGACGGTCGCGGTGCCGTGGGCGGGCACGGTCACGGTGTCGGCGGAGAGGGTGAACATCCCCTCCGGGGCCGGGGTGCCCTTGCCCCCGGTCGGCTCGGTGTCGTACGGGCCGCCCGCGACGGCGGCGTTCAGCGACAGGTGCAACTCGGTGTCGGAGTCACCGGTGTTGGTGTACGTCACCGTGCGGTCGAGCGGCGTGGAGTCGTCGTGCGGCCAGGAGTCGATGCCGAAGTAGGCCGAGCCGGTCGCGGTGACCGTGGCGGAGGTCGCGGCGGCGAGGTCGGCGCGGCCCGCGCCCACCTGGTAGGCGGTGTAGCTCGACAGCTCCTTGGACGTGCTCATCAGCGCGTCCTTGAGCTGCCGCGCCTTCCAGTCCGGGTGCTCCTGGGCGAGGATCGCGGCGGCACCGGCGACGTGCGGCGTCGCCATGGAGGTGCCGCTCATCGTCTGGTACCAGCCGGTCGCGGCGCTGCCGCCCGCCTTGGCGGCCAGGACCGCGACACCGGGGGCGGAGATGTCGGGCTTGAGGGCGTAGTCGTTGAGCCGCGGACCCTGCGAGGAGAACGACGCCCGCTTGTCGGAGGAGTCCACGGCGGCAACGGTCAGCGCCTCGTCGGCGACGCCGGGGGTGCCCATGCTCGCCTCGCTGCTGTAGTTGCCGGCCGCGATCACGAAGAGCGCGCCGCTCTTCTCGGTGAGCTCGTTGACCGTCTGGCTCATCGGGTCGGTGCCGTCGGACGGGTCGGACGAGCCGAGGCTCATGCTGACGACCCGGGCGCCCTGGTCGACGGCCCACTCCATGCCCGCGATGATCCAGGAGTCCTGGCGGTAGCCGCCGTCGGCGAGGACCTTGCCGACGAGCAGGTCGGCGCCGGGCGCCACGCCCTTCTCGGCGCCGTCGGAGGCGGCTCCGCTGCCGCCGACGGTGGAGGCGGTGTGGGTGCCGTGGCCATGGCCGTCCTGCACGCTCTCGTCGGGCACGAAGCTCCGCGAATCGGTGATCCGGCCGTTCAGATCGGGATGGTTGAAGTCGGCGCCCGTGTCGAGGACGGCGACCTTGACGCCCTTGCCGTCGAGGCCCTTGGCCCACGCGGTGGCCGCGCCGATCTGCGCGGTGCTGTCCTTGAGGGTGGCCTTGGCCTTGCCGTCCAGCCAGATCTTGGACAGTCCGTCACCGAGCCTGGGCGCGGCGGAGGACGTGGCCGGGGCTACGGACTTCCACGTCTTCCGGGCCTGCTTCTTGGCGGCCCGGACGGACGTGGCGTGGATGGCGGGCAGGGAACGCACCCGGGTGGTGCCGGTCGGCGCGGTCCGGTCGGCGGGCGCGGTCCTGGCGCCGTAGCCCAGGATCAGCGGGATGCCGGTGCTGTGGGCGTCGTCGTAGCCCTGCTCGATGAGGGACGTGACGTCGAACAGTCGCTTGTCGAGGCGGTTCGCGGCCAGGTAGGGCAGCACCTCGTCCGGGTAGACGTAGAGGTCGCCGTCGACGGTCTCGGTGCGCACGCCGCCGGTGGCGCCGGGTGCGCGGGTGATGTCCGCGGTCTGCTTGCCGTCGCCGGTCCCGGTGACGCGCACGACGTCGCCGGTCAGAAGGGTCACGGTGTGCTGCCCCGTGCCCGCGTCCGTGGCGGGTCGGGCCGCGTCGGTCTGTGTCGGTGCGTCAGCCATGGCGAGACCGGGCGGCGAGGCCAGGGAAGTCAGGACCGCGAGGGTACCGACCGCTGCCGCGAGCGCTCTTCGGCTGCTTCGACGGGGAGGTATGCGGGAGATCATGGAGCGTTTTCTATCGGCCCGGGACCGGCGGAGGGAACAGCGGACGCTGGCACGAAAGCGCCACGTCTCACATGTGCCAGTTCGACGAACTCCGCACAAACGCAGGGTAGTTGTCTCATTCACCCGCACGTTTGCCACAGCCCGTCGGCCGGCCCACGGACGCACCAGGCCGATCAGCGGCCCGCCCCTCACGCACCACGTCCGGCACCGGGTCGCCCATGGGCGACCCGGCACCAGGCCGAGTGGCACCCGCCCGGGCGACTCCGCCTGACCTAGGTCCGCCCACACGCCCCCGTCCGGCGTGTCCGCCCACGCACCCCTGTCGCTCGGCGGCCCAGACGCGCCCCCTCGCGCGGGTACCGGCCCGGACCCGCCGTCCGGGCCCTTACGAGCCTGTCGAAGCGCCGCCCGGTGACGTGGCGGCGGGAGCAGACGACTCGACCCCGGTGGTCGCGCCGGGCTCCGGGGTGTCGGCGGAGCTGCTGTCGGGCGAGAACACCGCCACACCCACGAGCACCGCCAGCAGGAAGACCACGGCACCGGCGGCCGCGCCCACGACTCTCCGCCGGTCCCCGAGGAGTTCACCGACCCCCGAACGCTGGCGCCGGCGCGACCGGTGGCCGCCGCCCGCGGTGTCCCGCATCACCGAGGGCAGGGCGTACGTGGTCGCGGGGCCCGCGGCCCTGGCAGCCTGCCGATGGCGCCCCGGCTCGGGCAGTGCGGCCGGGAGCGGCTCGGCGCGCCCCTGCCAGGAGCCCGAGCTGTACCAGGCTGCCGCCTGGAGCGCGGTGGGCCGGTCCTCGGGCTTCTTCGCGAGCAGACCGAGCAGGTGGTTCTCGAAGGCGGGCGGCAGATCGGCGCCCAGCTCCCGCGGCGGAGTGGGGGCGGTGTCGAGGTGGTGATGCAGGACGGCGACGGGACTCCCCGCCTGGAACGGCGGCCGTCCGGTGAGGAGTTGGTACAGGACGCAGCCCAGCGAGTACATGTCGGAGGGCGGCCCGGCGGTCTTGCCCAGGGCCCGCTCGGGAGCAAGGTACAGACTGGTGCCGACGATCTGTCCGGTCGCGGTCAGACCGCCCGCCGGATCGTCCATGAAGCGGGCGATCCCGAAGTCGCCGATCTTGACGCTTCCCTCGGCGTCCAGGAGCAGATTGCCCGGTTTGATGTCCCGGTGCACGATGCCCTGTTGATGCGCGGCGGCCAGCCCGGCGGCGGCCTCGGCGGCGATCCGCGCGACCCGGTCGGCGGACAGCCGCCCGGCGTCGGTGAGGACACCGGCGAGACTGTCGCCCTCGACCAGCTCCATCACGAGGAACAGCCGGTTCTCGTAGGCCCCGAAGTCCAGGACACCCACCACGTGACGATGGTTGAGCAGGCCCGCGGTCTGGGCCTCCAGACGGAACCGGGCCGCGGCCGTCGGGTCGGCGTCCTGGGAGAGAAGCAGCTTCACGGCCACGGACCTGCCGATCATCTCGTCGTAGGCCCGCCACACCTCCCCCATGGCGCCCCGCCCGAGAGCCGTCTGCAGCCGATACCGCCCCGCTATCAGCACTTGTGCTTCATCCTCACGCAGTTGGGATCCCGTCGATCGCCACAGGTCGATTCCCTACCGAGCATGAGTGATCATCGGGGCGCCGCAGCAGGTTGAGCCTACTGCCAACACGACGGTGATCAGACGCTGTTCACCCTCGGCCGCACGATGGCGAAGAACCGTTCGATGTGCCATCGGACACTGACGGAAAGTGACTCCGAAAGCCCCTTCAGGGCCACACGGACCACAACGCGAGGTAGCGGTCACAGCGGCCCGGAACACCCGAAGCCGCCGCACTCCGGACGGGCCCGGCGAACGGTCCGCGCATTGGTATGGACCTGACAGGAGCCTCCCACTACCCTCGTTCACGCAACTCTGAGAGCGCTCTCTCCTGCCCTTCGCCCCACTCACCGACCATCGGATCGACGAAAGGCAACCACCGTGAGACGCACCACAGTTCTGCGCATCGCGTTGACCACCGGCCTGCTCGCCGGCGCCGCCACACTCGGACTCACCCAGGCCGCCGCCGGCGAAGCCCCCCTCACCGCCACGGCGTCCCGGGCGCCCGCCTCCTCGGCCGTCCTCGCGGCCATGCAGCACGACCTCGGACTCACCCGGCAGCAGGCGACCACCCGGCTCGCCGAGGAGACCGCCGCACGCGGCGTCGAGCGCGACGCCCGGCGCGTGGCCGGCGCCTCCTACGGGGGCTCCTGGTTCGACGCCGGAAGCGGCAGACTGATCGTCGCCGTCACCAAGGCCGCGTCACGGAACGCCGTGGAGGCGACCGGCGCCCGCGTCACCCTGGTCGAACACAGCCAGCGACAGCTCGACAGCACCATGGCGCGCGTCGACGCGCTCGACGCACCGGCCGGCGTGAGCAGTTGGCACGTCGACCCCCGGGCCAACTCCGTCGTCGTCAATGTGGTGTCCGCACACAAGGATGACAACGATGTCCGGGCCTTCGTCGCCCGCGCCCGCGCCTCGGGTCCCGTGGTCGTGCGGCAGACCGACCGGGCCCCGAGGACGTACGCGGCCGGCACGGTGGGCGGAGACCCGTACTACACCGGCAACGTCCGCTGCTCCATAGGCTTCTCGGTGTACGGCGGTTTCGTCACCGCCGGGCACTGTGCCCAGCCGGGCGCGGGCGTCAGCGGCTGGGACCACAGCTACATCGGCAACTTCCAGGGCTCCTCGTTCCCGGACAACGACTACGCCTGGGTCAACGTGGGCAGCGGCTGGTGGACCGTGCCCGTCGTCCTCGGCTGGGGCACCGTCTCCGACCAGCTCGTCCGGGGCTCCGGTGAAGCACCCGTCGGAGCGTCGATCTGCCGCTCCGGCTCGACCTCCCACTGGCACTGCGGCAACGTCCTCGCGAAGAACGAGACCGTCAACTACAGCCAGGGCGCCGTGCATCAGATGACCAAGACGAGTGTCTGCGCCGAACCCGGCGACTCGGGCGGCTCGTTCATCAGCGGCGACCAGGCACAGGGCGTCACCTCCGGCGGCTGGGGCAACTGCACCAGCGGAGGCCAGACCTGGTACCAGCCCGTGAACGAGATCCTGAACCGCTACGGGCTCACCCTGCACACCGCCTGAACCGACCGCGGGGGGGCCCCCGCGCCCCCCGCAGGGCGCGGCCCCCCCCCAGACCGCCCCCCACCCCCGGCGCGTGGTGGGCGCGCAGGAGCGCCCCCCCCGCCGCGGCGG
>NZ_JBHYXD010000101.1:0-29663 GCF_042751995.1 Streptomyces sp. NPDC059371
GGTCACGCCTACGACGAAGCAGTCGCTTTCCCACAGGCCTCAGCAGACCTCAAGGCAGCGGCGGCTTGACGCTTATCGGCGTGGGATGTCTTGTCAGCGCGCACCCGATGGGGACGGCCGCGCGGCCGACCAGGCCCGATGCGGGGCACGCGGACCTTCTCCAGCACGGGTTCGAACTGCGGCGAGTCCCCGCGCTGCCCCGCCGTGACCACGATCGACATGGGCTTTTGGCCCTGCTCGACGGCCAGGTGCAGCTTGGTGGTGAACCCGCCACGCGAGCGTCCCAGCCCGTGATCACCGGGCTCGATGAACACGCCACCCGGTGCTCCTTCTGCAGATCACCCTGCTTGCGAGCCCCAGCTGCATGCTGATGGGCGCGGCACACCGTCGAGTCGACGCTCAGGTCCCACGTAATCGCACCCTTCGCGTCGGCCAGCGACTGAAGCCGGATGAGGACCCTGTGCCATGTGCCCTCCCGCTGCCATCGGCGGAGGGGCACTCCTGCAGACGCTGTCACAGTAGTGGAGAAGGGGTGACGTCCAAGTCGTCGCCAGCCGACTGGCCGTGCAGGGCCGACAATTGGCTGGGCTTCTGGTGTGGCCCTGGGGGCGTTGCACTGTGTCTCCATGATCCGCCGACAGATCACGGAGACACAGCGACTGAACTCAGTCCCAACCTACCGAAGGTGCCGACTCGCCACCATCCCTCGTGTGACCACACACCGCCCCCGTCAGCCAACATCCCGTCCACTTTCGCTTCGGGCCTTCGCTTGGGGCGGATCAGGCGCACGAGGTGCACGAGTTCCGCGCGCTCGTCGATCAGGTTGATCAGCATGCCGGCCTCACTCGCCGCCAGCGGGTCGACTTCCGTCGCTTCCAGTTCGTGGAGAGGCCTGTACGAGCGTCCCAAGGCGCCCTCGAGCGCCCCTGTCCGAACTCCATGCACGTGCTCTCTGCGGAGTCGGGGGTCATGCGGCTCGGCCAGCAGGCCAGTCAGTTTGACTGGGCGCGGCGTCATGGTGGGCTCCGGTCCTGGGCGCTGGGTTTCTCTGTCAGTTGGTGCGTGGCCGCACTCGTACCACGATGCGGGAGGGCAGGCGAGGGAGGGCGGGCGAGGGCGGGCGGGCGAGGGCGGGCTTGTCGCACTCTTCGCCGAGGACGGCGATGAGATCGTCCTTGACGTGCTGTGAGTCGCGGAAGCGGACGTCCGCGCGGGCTTTGACGAGGCGGCGCACCCGGATGCGGGCCTTGGCGACTCCGGGTAGGCGCATGGCGGCGTCGCGCAGGAGGGCGGCGGCGGCGTCGCGGTTCAGAGATGCTCGCAGTTCGGGTGCGGGAGATCGCAGGGGCAGCCAGTGCCGCAGGCCGGGGGTGATGGCCAGGACGATCAGCCAGACACCGATGGCGGCTACGGCGGCTCCCGTGAGCATCCACACGTCGTCTGAGTGGCGGGTGGCAAGTTCATTGGCCAGGTGTCGTCGCCAGGCAGCCGCAGGACGTCCCGCCCGGACGGCGACGACGTTCACCAGGGCCGCGCCCGCCGCTATGAGTGCGATCGCGGCGACCAGCGCTGCCGGGCGGCGCGCGGACCACGGGGCCGATGTGCCCGGTGCCCGCCGCTGTGCTCACCGGCCGTCAGATCCGGCGGGGGCGAATCCTGTTCGGGCACGCCTGGCTCCTGGAGTTCCTTCGTCGGCGGCACGGCGGCGCGTTCGCGTACGGCTCCGAGAGCGCGGGCCATCCCCGCTCCCAGGCTATAGATGCCCGGTACCTCGCGCGCGGCCATGCCCGCGATCTTGAACACCACGCCGTCCGCGATGGTGGTCTTCCCCCGTGTTTCGGCCGGGGCGGCCCCGGTGCGGCCCTTGAAGCGGGCTGACGCCTGTTTCGGGCCGATTGTCTCCGCCAGCGCTGGTGATGTTGTCTGCCATGGTGATCGCCTCGATCGGTGTAGGACACGTGCGTCGCGCCCGTCGAAAGCTGGATGTCACGCCCCGGCGGCGGACTAGGGGTCGGACTTGCCGTCCGGGGCCGCGACGCCATCTCTAGCTCCGTTCTCCGGGAGCCAGGTGCGAACGCAGCCGCGGCTGCCCTGTTGTAGTGCTTGCCGTTCCGGCGCGCCTGTGTTCCCGGGCGCGCGTTTTCGCGTCGTCTTCGCAGCCACCGAGGCCGGAAAACTCGGAGTCAGGATTCCCATGGCCGCCGTGGGCAGTGCCCGGAGCCGCGGTGCTGTCGCAGGGCAGCGAGACGCCTTCGGCGCTATCGCTGAGGGTTCGCTGCCGACTCTGGTCCGGCCGGTTGACGACCTGCTGCCAGCCTGGGTCTTCATCCCAGGCGATGTTGTAGTGCTCATAGAGTCGGTGCTCCTCGTCCACCGTGAGGAAGCCTCCGGCGTCGACATCGACGTGGGGAGCGTCCCTGACAGTGGTCTTGGCATAGGGAAGCTCGAGATGGTCCTCCACGATCGTGGCCCCATGCAGGGGAACGAGGGACTCGCGGGTGCCGAAGTGCCCAGTCTTGACGCTGACCCACTCGGGCTCGCCGGTGGCATCGTCGAGGAAGACATGCCGGGCATCGCCGATCTTGCTTCCGCCGACGTCGTACACCGGGTGGTCCAGCACGGCGGCAATCCGCCCTTGCGTGATCATCCTGACCTCCTGCCTCGTGGTCTTGTTCCGCGTAACCCGCCACAACAGCAAGAAAACGTTGTTATGCGAACTAGTTGCCTTTATCGGGTGTCTGGCCGGTGTGCGGTTAGGTCGGTGCGACAAGCGGGGCGATAACAGTCGCCTTGGGTGAACCGGCCCTCCAACACCCGCCCGGCACCTGCGCCTGCCGTCCGATGGCCACCGCGGGGGCAGGCTTCGCGCTGAGGGCAGGCAGGCTACTGCGGACCGGTGACCTGACGGCGTGGTGAAGCTCGGGACGAGGGCCGGTCTCCTATCGTGACCGCCATGGCTCCCCGGCCTGTCAGGGCCCTGAAGACTCTGCCTCTCTCCAGGGCCCTGCTCCGTCTGCAGAGATGACGTTGGGAGCGGCGTTCGCGGCGGGACCTGTCAGTACGACAGGGAGACGCAGCAAAGGTCACCAAGAACATCGTCTTTCACGAAGCGTCCGCCGACGTCGCGTCTTCGCCGCCCCTTTTCTTCGACGACAGGATCCACAATGGTCGAAGCGCATGACCCGAGGTCTGTCCGTGACATCTTTATCGTCTCTAACAATGTGGATGAGATCGGGGGCGTCAATAGCTGGGTACATCAGATGGCCCGTCTTTTCTCGGAGCAAGGCCATGCTGTTCATGTGATCGGTGTCGTTCCCGCTCCCGAAGATCAACGCGCCGACCGGGGTGAAAGCCTGCCGTACGTTACTGCCACGCTCTACGACGTCCACCCACCTACTCGTGTGGCTCAGCGAGGGCTGGCTGGCAGGCTGGATGTGGGCGAACGGCGGCGCCGCGCGGAACGGGACGCAGGCATGCGTGAGCAGTCTGCCAAGCTCACCGCATTGTTCCGCAGGGCGCGGCCTGGGGCCGTGATCATCGTGACGCAGGTCTGGGCCATGGAGTGGGTGGCGCTGTCCGACACGTGCGGCTTCCCGGTCATCGGCATGAGTCACGAGTCATTCGAGACCTGTCGCAAATCCTCCCGCTTCGCCCGGGTCAAGCGGTTCTACGCGGAAGTGGACCGGATGCTGGCTCTCACCCGCGAGGACGCTGACCTGTGGATCGGGGAAGGTATGAACAATGTGGGTTGCATGCCGAACCCACTTCCGTTCTTTCCCGAGGCCCCCTCCGAACGGACCGCGAGGCGTGTGGTCAGCATCGGTCGGCTCCACGAGGAGAAGGGAGTGGATCTTCTTCTTGATTCCTGGGCCGAGATCGCCCCGGACCACCCTTCCTGGACGCTGGCGATCTACGGCGTGGGACCTGAGGAAGAATCACTGAAGAAGCAGGCAGCAGATCTTGGAATTGCTGACTCGGTGGAGTGGAAGGGTCTCACCAGGGATGTGCTCGGGGCGCTGCAAGGAAGCTCGGTCTTTGCACTTCCATCGCGGGGGGAAGGTTTTCCCCTGGCGCTTATGGAGGCCATGGCGACGGCCGTGCCGTGCGTAGCTTTCGACGTGAGTCCAGGAGTACGGGAGATCATCACCGACAGTGAGAGTGGGCTGATTGCACCGGAAGGGAACACACGCGTTTTTGCGCGACATCTGGACAGGATGATCTGCGATCAGGACCTGCGAAACCGCATGGGTGAACAGGCTCGCATGGATATTCAGCGCTTCTCCCCGGGCGAGGTAGTGAGCCGTTGGGAGAGTCTCTTCTCACTGTTGTACCGCTAGCGGATCCACTCGTCGGTGCCGTGGGGCGGGCCGGCAGTCCATCGTGCTCAAGATTCGACGCACCAGAAGCTGATCCTGCCCTGTGCCTCCAGCAAGGGAGCCGGGTCTGGCGTCCCGGCCTGTGGAAGGTGGTCCCCGGGCGGTTCCCTCCGCGAGGCAATTCGGCGCTGCCCTTCACCGGCGTCGTCGCCGGGTTCACTCTCACCCGGCCGACGCTGTCCCAACTCCCGGTCGGGGTCCCCCAGGGGCTGCATTCCCGGCCTGGTGTTGTTCGGCTCGATCCATTGTGCGCGCCCGTGGCCTCTGCCATCGGGCTGCGCCCGACCGGAGGATCGAGTGATTGGCCAACGCGAGCACTTTCTACGCTCTTGGCGGTGCTTGCGTCACCGAAAGTGTTCTGCTGGCGGGCCGTGGACCCCGCTGCTCGGTGAGCGCCGGGGCCGGCGCCTGCGGGTCGTCAGGCGGCGATGTGTCCCCAACGCGGACTGGTAGCGGGGTGAGGCCCGACCGTCATACCGGTCGTGGCGTCACGCTCTGCGGGCCGTACGGGTGATGCCGAGGCCGGCGGTGTTCGGGGCGAGTCGGGCGGCGTGGGCCTCTCGCCCACCGCCGCCCGGTCCGGCGCCAACTCCACGGCACCGAGGGCGCGGCGGCGGGTGAGCGCCTCTGCCGCGATCAGGATCAGTGCGAGTGTCCCTGCCAAGGCGGGCCAGTAGACGTAGCGGTAGTTGGCCTGCGGGGCGGTTGGCAGGTAGCACGCGATGTAGAGCACGGAGCTCAGTCCGAGCAGTCGCAGTTCCCTGGACCAGGGGCCCGGCCAATGTCGACGGAGCGTCAGTACCAGAGCGACAGCCAGCCAGAACCATGCCTGGAAGAGCCACGGAATATCATGGGCGAAGCCCTTCACGTAGGACCCCATGATGGCGTCGAGTGCCGGATCTACCTTGACGTTCTTCGGTGTGCCGTCGAACGTGCCGCTGGCGTAGCGCAGATTGCCCTCGAAGAGCAGTCGGTCGAAGGTCCGGGAGCGGTACTTCACGTAACCGGCGGCATGGTGTGGCATCTGTTGAACCCACATCTTCACCAGCACGTCCGCCTGATCAGCTGTGAAGTGCGGACCGATGCTGTCCCGGTATCCGGGACTGTGTGGGTAGCACGTGAAGTATGCGTCCCACAGGATCTTCCTTTTCCGGCAGTTTTGCGCGGTGTGCTCGAGGTTGTTTTGGAACGAGGGGGTGGCACCGGCCTGTTCGGCGGCGGACCGAACCTCTCGGGGAGTGAGAACGTGGGTCACGTCGTCCAGCGGAATCTGCGCGTATTGACGGGTGGCCATGGGGTGGGTGACCGAGGAGACCACCACGCTGCCGACCACGGCAATCGCCAGCAGGGAACCGCCGGCGATCAGCCACCGGCGTCTGCCGGGAGCTGGCCAGAGGGCGAACACGAGCATCGGAAGGAGGGGCAGGACGGCCGGGAAGGCATTCTTGCGGACCAAGATGGCGTAGGCCAGGAAGAGCAAGCCCAGCGCCAGCAGGGCCCAGCGTGCCTGGCCGTGTCCCGCCGGCAACTCACGCGCGAAGAGCGCGATGGCGCATACGGCGAGCAGGGCATAGGCCATGTGGACGTCTTTCCACACGACCCCGGTGAAGTTGGCAATGTGCGGTGCGAGGCCGAACGCGATCATCAACAGCGACAAGGGGCGGCTTCCTGTCCGCTTCCACAGTGCGACGGCTAGCACCCACAAAGTTCCCCAGAGCACGGCAGTCTGAAGTGCCGCCATCGTCGAAAGTGATCCAGTGGCGTGGATGAGGGCGCGCCAGAGCAGTGCCATGACCGGCGGATGCCAGTCGGTCACCGGCCGTGCGCCCTCTGCCTGGAGAAGCTGTTCGACGCTATCGGCGGTGAGGAAGCCCGGGTGGAAGACGGTGGAGACGACGAAACCGCAGACCGCGGCCATCCCAGCCAAGCACCCAGGCCAGAGCCTGCCGCCGCGCCACGCTCCGGTACAACGGCGAATCGATCCGGGTACGTCGGAGGAGGTTTCTCGACGCGAAGTGAAGACAAGTCCTCGGTAGACGGTGAAGCGGACCCAAGTCGCCACAGCCCATCCGGCCAGCCGCGCCACGTTGTCGCTCAAGGCCGAGGAAGGGCCGAACAATTCGTGAGACACGTACACGGGTGCGGCGGTAATGGCGAGGCCCACCAGATTGACCCCGACGAACCAGGCCACCTCGCGCGCATCGACCGGCCCCTTGCGGTCGCGGTAGGTCCAATATCGGTTTCCGAACCAACTGACCAGCATGGCCAGCAAAGTAGCGACGACCGAGGCGCTGACCGGGAAGGCGTGCAGCGGACCCTCACCCGGTGGGCCGAAAGCGAGAAGGTTGAAACTCGCCGTCTCCACCACGAAGGCGAGCGCGCCCACAGTGCCGAAGGCCGCGACCTCTCGCCAGACGGTCCGCATCCACGCGGGTGAACGTCGAAACCAAGCCGTCGGCTGCAGCATGACGCTGAAGGTAACGTACGGCGCAAAAGCTACCAAATCTAACTGCCGCTCATAAGAGAGCACATTGACCGGCAGCAGGGAACACAGAGGCCGAGGAAGTCCCGATGAACCCCACCGTTGCGTGCGTCGTTCCCTGTTACAACGAGGAAGCAGCCGTCGGCAAAGTCGTGCGCGACCTGCGCGCGGCCCTTCCCGAGGCGATCATCTATGTCTATGACAATGCCTCCACCGACAACACCGTCACTGAGGCCCGTGCGGCCGGCGCCGTCGTGCGACACGAGCCCCGCAAGGGCAAAGGCAACGTCATCCGCCGCGCCTTCGCCGACATCGAGGCCGACGCGCTCCTCATCATCGACGGCGACGACACCTACGACGCCTCCCGGGCCCGCGAGATGGTCGACCTGCTCTTCAAAGGCCCATACGACCAGGTCGTCGGAGCCCGCCGTGAGAGCGTCGACACCGCCTACCGCCCAGGGCATGCGGCCGGCAACAAGATGCTCACCGGCGCCGTCCGCTTCCTCTTCGGCAACGACGTCAGCGACATGCTCAGCGGCTATCGGGTCTTCTCACGCCGTTACATCAAGTCCTTCCCCGCCCTGTCCCGCGAGTTCGAGACCGAGACAGAGATGACGGTCCACGCGCTCAGCCTGCGACTTCCCACGGCTGAATTGGAGGTCGGCTTCAAGGACCGACCTGCGGGCAGCGTCAGCAAGCTCCGCACCTATCGCGACGGTTGGCGCATCCTGAAGCTCATCCTGGGGCTGGCACGCAGGCAGCGCCCCTCCCAGTTCCACGCTGTCATCGCCGGCGTCTTCACCATCGTCGCTCTCGCCCTTGGCCTGCCCGTGGTGGTCGAGTTCGCCCACACCGGCACCGTGCCGCGACTGCCCACCGCCGTCCTTGCCTCGGCGATCATGATTATCGCCGTGCTCGTGCTGCTCGTCGGCTACATCCTGGAGTCGTTCAAACACATGCGCCAGGAACAAGCCAGCCTGGCCCACCTCGGGTACTCTGCCCCCTCCCGAGGCGTGGAGTTGGCGCCAGTGAGTCTCGTGAACGCACCATCCGATCGGTCTGCCCGTCCCTGAACACTGCGGGCGTCTGCAAGGCGGCCCCTGAGTGCCGTGCGGCAGGGGTTCCGGGGGTGCCGCAGCCTCGACCGCCCGGGGGGCCGGGGGCGGAGGCTGGGCCGGATAGAGGCCGCGGACGGTGTCGCTCGCCGGGTGGTGGGTGCCGGGGCCGGGCCGGAACACGAGTTCGCCCGGACCTCCCGCTGCACCGCCGAACAAGTGGTCACCCTTCACCCGCCGGGCATCCCCGAGGTCCTGCCCCGCGAACGGCTGACGGAGCCTGTGCCGTCCTGGCCACGGGTGTCGCGGCCGGAATGTTCCTGCCCGATGCCGCCGACCCGCACGTCAAAACGGTGCGGGTCGTCGCCGAGGGCCGACCTGTCCTCGCGGCCTCCGGCCGATGAGCCGTGCTGTTCTCGTGGCCCCTTTGGATGGATGTCGCGTCGTACGCGCTGTCTTCAGGCTTCTGGGCGGCCGTCGCGGTTCTCGAAATCGCGCCGGACCCCGGCCCCGTCATCGTCCACCAACGCTGCCTGGTCCGGCAGTTCAAGCACACGGGAGCAGTGCTCGCACAGCATCGTCCCACTCTCGGACGGGACGGCCGGCCTGCTCCCACACGCCTTGCACACGCCCACGCGTCGGCTCTGGCCGGGGGTCTGTCGTTCTTCCATCGGTCAACTCCAGGTCGTTCATGCGATCGCATACGTATGGACAGGGTGAAATCCGGATCGAGTCGTGGAATCCGGGATCAGGGGTGAAGAAGCGTCTTGACCCAGGCGGTTGGGCGGCCCGTGAGGTGAAAGCGGTCCAGACGACTGGGCACCAGACGGAACCCCCGCTGCCGCTCGACCCGAATGCCTAGGCCTACCCAGGAAGCCGGACCCGGCTGAAATCGCGGCGGCCGCGACGGGCGAGGAGCTGGCGCACGTTGTGCGAACGGATGCGTCCTGTTGGTGCACACGGGCGCCGGGCGGCGAACTGCACTGCGCACAACGGCCGACGCGCATGATGGCAGGCGGCGGACTTGACGTACCAAAGGGCCCGATCCAGTCAGGACTCGGGCCCTTCGAGCCGCGCACGCGGCTCACAACTGGGCTCCGCGGCTACCGGGCCGAGCCCGTCAGCCGGGCCAGGTGCCGGTCAGGTGGCGTGTGGTGGTGGCGCCGGCACGGTCGACGGCAGCTTTGACTGCCGCGAAGATGGCGCCCTGGAGGGTGGCGGCCAGGAGGATTTCGCCCCAGTCGCGATCCTCATCGGTGGCATCGGGTGCGTCTTTGTCGTGGCTGAGCACCTTCCATGCCTGCTTGAAGACGGCCCCGGCGATCATGCCAGTGATGGCTCCCAGAGCGAGCCCGACGGGCTTGTAGGCAATCTTCGAGGCTTTCATCGGTTCAGCCCTTCCTGCGGCGACTTGCCAGCCAGATCACGGTGATGCCCGCGGCGGCGACCAACAACACCGTCCGGTGGTCCCGCGCCATCTGCGCGGACCGAGCCGTCTTCTGCCGCAGGGGTTCGGGTGCCTTCTCCTCCCACATCCGACCGACCCGAGTTGTCGTGGCGCGGACCGGCCCGGTCGCCTGGGCAGCCTTATCCTTGACCGAGTCGGGCAGCTTGTCCTGGACCTGAGAGGCGGACTTCGCGGCCTGAGCCTTGAGCTCGCTGGCCTTGAGGGCTGCCTGCTCCCTCAGTGCGCTGGCCTTCTGCTGGAAGCGGGCTTTAACGTCGGTCTTGTCCGCGAGGGCCTGGACGGTCTGCCCGAGATCGCGGCGGGTGTGCTCGATCTGTTCACGAAGCTGGTCGGGGCTGGGGGCGCTCTGCCGGTCGGCTGGCGTCTGGGTCATCGGTGTGCGCTCCTCTTGATCTCGGCCACATCGGCCTTAACGTTCTCGATCGTGCTCTGCGGCGTCGGAGGGGCGGCCTTGCCGATCTGCTTCTTCCCGCTCAAGGCCAGGACGACGGCAATCACACCAAGCACGGCGGTGACGATGAGGGCCGCGGCCCACACCGGCAGCACCAGGGCTACGGCCGCGATCACGGCGGCGACCGATGCCTGCAGCATCAGGAAGCCGACCAGGGAGGCACCGCCGAAGAGCCCGCCGCTCTTGCCGTAGCGCTTGCCCTTCTCCGTCATCTCCGCCTGCGCCAGCTTCATCTCGCCGCGCACCAGATCGGTCAGCTGCTGCGAGGCCTGCTGCACCAGCTCGCCCACCGGCTCGTGCCCCACGCCGTTCGTCAGCCGGGACGATCCGGTGCCTTGCGGTTGTGTACTCGACACGTGATCATCCCTACTCTGTTTTGTCCTTGTCGGCCGGATCGTGCTCACTGGCCCCGGCCGTCCGATGAATGCCCGAGTACCCCGAACATCGCAGTTCAGGAGAAACGGTCTGCATCAAAACAACGGATGCCCTCGGGGTCGGTGCGTGGTTACTGCCACCAATTCCGCGCAGGCGGGACATGCGCAAGGTGAGCCGGGCCTGCCCACGCCAACCACAACACCGACGGCGACACGCACGGGGTACTGGGCTCCCGACTGAACCCTTCCGACAGCCAACAGGATGGCGGGCACCGCCCAGCCGGCGCCGGACAGTGGCCGGCGGGGGTGACGGCGGTGGCGGCCGCTGTGTGGACGGAGGGGAAGGAGGGGGACTTGGGCCGCTACGCAGCCTCATCGTGGTCGATCCAGTCCTCGGGCGCGCGAGGCCCACCACCCAGCACACGCCGTTGGACACCATCCGTACCAAGGCGAATGCTGCAAGCCCTGGGAGGGACCGTCCGTCCGCGCCGACCGCCGAACACGGACATCACGACCGCCGCACTTCACAACAGATTGGTGCTCTCAGCCGCCGCCGACAGCCTGCCAATGACAGAGGATGCGGGAGTTGGCGTGTTGCGCCAGATGCCGATCCGCTTCGCCCAATTCCGTTGTCAGTCTCATGGGTTGCAGGTATCCACAGATGAATCGTTGCATACGGGCCAGGCGTCTGGTCTGTCAGTCTTCGCCTGCATCAAGGCGGCTTAGGTCTTCCTCATCCCATTTCTGGGTGTCGCGGGGCTGGGTGTAGGGCTCGTCCTCGGGCGGCATGCCGCCGGCGATGGCCCGCTGGCGTACCGCCTCCGCGTCGAACTCCAGGCCCAAAAGGATGGCCAGGTTGCTGATCCACAGCCACACCAGGAAGACCACAACTCCGGCCATCGTGCCGTAGGTCTTGTTGTACGAGGCGAAGTTGGCCACGTAGAACGCGAATCCGGCGGAGGCGAGCAACCAGATCACCAGGGCCAGGAAACTGCCCGGAGTGATCCACTTGAAGCCCTTCACCTTCGCGTTCGGGCTCGCCCAGTACAGGATCGCGATCATGATGGTGACCAGCACTACCAGAACGGGCCACTTGGCGATCGACCACACCGTCAGCGCGGTGTTCCCGATCCCGAGCGCCGTGCCAACCTGGCGGGCCACACCACCGGTGAACACCACGATCAGCGCACTGACCACCGCCAGCACCATCAGGACGACCGTCACACCGAGGCGTACCGGAAGGATCTTCCACACCGGTCGGCCTTCCGGCATGTCGTAGATGGCGTTCGCGGCGCGGATGAACGCCGCGACGTACCCGGAGGCCGACCACACTGCCACCACCAGGCCGACGATCGCCACGATGGAGCCGATGCCGGCATTGCCCTGCAACTGCTCCACGGCGTGGGTGATGATGTCGCGGGCCGAGCCGGGGGTGAGCTGCTGGAGGTTGTCCAGGACCTTGTCCGTCGTCGATCTGCCGGCGATGCCCAGCAGGGAGACCAGGACCAGCAGGGCCGGGAACAGGGCAAGCACGCTGTAGTACGTGAGCGCGGCCGCCCGGTCTGCCAGCTCGTCCTTCTTGAACTCGCGCAGACTTCCGGTGAATACCTTCCCCCAAGCCCGCCGGGGCAGCTGCGTCGGCGCATCCGGCGCCCGCTCCTCCACCTCGGGCCCGGGCCCAGCCTCTTCAGGCGTCGGCACATCAGCGGCACCTTTTTGCTCTTTTTGACTTGAAAGACTGAATTTTGCCATGGTCGCCGAGTACCCCGACTCACGGCGTTGAGCAACGATCCGGGGATGGATACATGCGGGGTATCACCGCTTGCGGACGGCGCCTCGTCCGCTGCCCGAACACGGTCAGGTGTTGCCTCTACCGTTCATACGCCCTAGTAGTGCTTCGTTAGGATCTGGTTCTGCTGGTTTTGAGCGGGCGGCCGCAGGTGGTGCAGGTGCCGGTCCAGCACCTCAGCAGGTCTTGGAGTGTGTCGAGGGTCTGGTAGAGGCTCGGGCCGTTTCCTCGACTTTGGGTCGAGCCTGCGGAGGGATCCACCGCAATGACGTAGGACCAGCCGCGTTCCTCCAGAGCGATCCGGAACCAGACGCTGCGGCCGTAGTCGGCATCGGCCACGATCACCGGCACGGCCAGACCGTGTGCGGCCAGCCGGTCCAGCAAGCCCAGCGCCAGACGCGTCTTGGACACGTGGCCGACCCCGTCGGGCACCTGGGCCCGCCGGCGCCTTTGGTGATCCGACGCCCATTCCTCGGGCAGGAACAGTTCCCACTCCAACGGACATGAGGCGGTATCGGTGGCTGCGTGCACGCTGACCGCGACCTGGCAGTTCGCCCGCTTGCCCAGCGCCCCGCAGTACTGGCGGACCACTCCCGCTGACGCAGTCCCGCACTTGGGGAACGACACGTCGTCGACCACCCACACCTCAGGGCTGATGACCCCGCACAACCGCTCGGCGATCCGCCGACGAACCGGCCTCCAATCCCACGGCGACTGGTTCACGAACTGCTGCAGGGCTTGCATGTTCCCGTCCGGCAACCGCTCGGCCATCGGCTGGATCGACTTCCGGCGGCCGTCCAGCATCAGACCCCGCAGATAACACTCACCCCCACCGCCGCTGGTCTTTCCGCGGCACCGAGGCGAACACGTCCGCCACGAACATCGCCAACGCCGCCCGTAAACGGCTCACTTCATACGCGTCCACACACCCGTCATGCTCCTGATCAGCACCAACGGAAAGACCAAACGAAGCCCTACTAGGGCTCTTGTCATCCTCGACCAGCCAGTTCCCGGTGAGGCTTGCAGGCACGGCCGCTCTGACTGAGGAGACCTCGTCAACCTTCGGCCCAAGGCGGAAGCGAGGTGAACCAGGGGGGAAGCCGCTCTGCGAGCGGCGCCTCGGGGTGCTTGCATAGAGTGACAAGCGGGTCAGCGCTTCGGGCAAGCGTTCCAATCTCAGCGGGACGGGAGTCGCGCGAGTCCGCTCATGTCGGTGCTACCCCCAGCGCCTGTCGTCACTCCTGCTGTGCGGAAGGCGGGTATACGGCTGGTTCGGGCCGGATGAGAGATGGAGGATGAAGTGGACTGGGGACAGTTCGGGCAGCAGCTAGCGGCGATGGCACAGGACCTGTTGGCTCAGGATTCGTTCGACGCCACACTCCAACGGATCACGGCATCGGCCACGGAACTGGTCGAGGGCTGCGACGCGGCAGGCATCCTCGTGCTGCACGACCATCAGGTGGAAACCCTTGCACCCACCGACAGACTCGTCATCGACAGTGATCGGCTCCAGGCGGAGTTGGCGCAAGGGCCGTGCTTCGACACAGCACACAGCGCGCAGGGGGAAAGGGTCTTCCGCATCACCGACCTCACCGAAGAGAAGCCGCGCTGGCCGCTCTTTGCTCCACGAGCCTACGAGCTGGGCGTAGGGAGCATGATGGGATTCCTGCTGTTCACCGACGCCGAGGAGTTCGGGGCGCTGAACTTCTACTCCCGAAAAACCGGCTCATTCACCACGGATAGTGAACAGGCCGGGTTACTGCTTGCCTCCCACGCGGCTATCGCTTTCTCAAGCGCCCGTACGCACGTCCAGATGGAGCACGCCGTAGCCACCCGGCACGTCATCGGTGAGGCCATGAGAATCCTCATGGGCCGCCACAACCTCACCGAAGAACAAGCGTTCGACGTGCTGCGCCGCTACTCTCAGGAGACCAACATCAAGCTTCGCGAGGTTGCCCGACTAGTTTGCGAAAAGGGCGGCATCCCGTGACCTCCGACTGGTCGAGCACTGCCCTCGGCCAACCGGCAGGAGACATCCGGCTCCGGGCCGGGAGGAGCCCGCGCGATGCGGTTAGGCCGTGGGCAGAGCCTCAGCAGTGGGGTGAGCCTGCCAGGTTTCTATAAAACTGCCGAGCATCGTTGACACCGGGGTCTCCGATCACTACGGAGATCTGCAAGTCGAAGTCCAACCCACCTCGCCGCTTGACCGTGAGGCCAAGCGCCGCCTGGCTGTCATACGCCGCATTGAAGAGGTCAGCGGAAACGTCGCGAGGTCCTGCCGGTATTTCGGCATCTCGCGGCACGCTACTACACCTGGTACCGCCGCTACGGGTTAATCCTGCGCTCGACCTCGTTGCCGCGCTCACGTTTCGCGCCGTCCAAACTGGTGGGCCGACCACCCTTGCTACCGCCTGTGGGGAGACTGCTCGACACTACGTCGCGCAACGGATCCGATGCATCCGCGCGGCCTTCCCAGCGAGAAGAAGTGTCGGCTTCGCGCACTCCTGGAAGTCCCGCTGGATCTCCACGAAAGGGACGCTTCATGGTCAATGTTGAACGCACGTTCACTCTGCACCACCCCCTACCGGATGTCGTGGCCTACCTGGCCGACTTCTCGCACGCGCAGGAATGGGACCCGGGCACGGTAAGTTGCCGTCCGGTCAAAGCTGGCGACCCCGTCGCCAAGGGTGCCGAATGGCTCAATGTCTCGATGTTCCGTGGACGACGTACCGAACTCCGCTACCAACTGGTCCGGCGCGAAGAGCAGCGCCTAATCTTCGTCGGACGCAATCGCACCGCCACCTCCACGGACGACATAGCCTTCCGCGAGAAGGACGGCGCGACCCTTCTCACCTACCGGGCTCGTATCGACTTCCACGGCCTCGCCCGGCTGGCCTCCCCGTTCCTGCGCAGGGAGTTCGAGCGCCTGGGAGACGAGGTAGCCCACCGGATGCCGCAGGCGGTGGACCGTCACTTCAGCTTCGGCGGGGGCTCAATAGACTGATCCAGCAACTGCGAGAAGAATGCGAAACCGCTCGGCGGCCACATCGCAGCCACCAGTCAGCGCTGAGACGCAAGACCCGGAGCTGTGCGCTCCTCCCTTTCCTGATCGCCCCCACGACCTTGCCCGTGTCTGGCGTCCGACCTAACCGCTTCATCAGGTCGTGGCCACGTCCGTGAGGCACAACCACGATGGCACCCGTCCCTCCAGGCCATCCGGGGACGGCCACCGCTGCTCACGCCAATCCAGGCAGCTCAGTTCCTGACCGCCAACGACGCCGTCCGTGGCCTACGCGGTGGAGCGCGTGCCTTCCACACGCGTCGAACAGCTCGCGCCCAGAGGCTGGTTGCTGGCGCACGTCCCCAGCGCCGCCCATCACGACCCGGCCCGCCGCCGATTGGAGAGGTTGTCAATGACGAACCAGATCTCCCCGTCCGGGTTGGCGTCCTCTAGCAGTTGCAGGAACCGCTGGTAGAAGACGCTGTCGCGGAAGGACGCGGTCATCGTGAGGGCCTGGCGCCGTCGGCCGGCCGCAGACCGCCGTAGACCACCTCTTCTCCGGTCCGCGGCTGTAGTCGAGTTCCGCTTTGATCCGATGCCCGTCGGGTGACCAGCGGGTGCGGGCGGGAAGGTCCGCGGGATCACCGGCCCGGGACCGGAGTTTGCGGGGCGTGGTGTCGCCCACGGGTAGAACGGCACCACTCTTCGAGTCCGGCAGTCGCTGGGAAGGGGCAAGGCCGTTTCGGGCGAAGCTACCTTTGAGGGGAGGACTGAGGCAGAGATGGTGGGGTGTCTTCGCGGTGGAGTGCTGGTTAGGCATCACGGGGTGACGCTTACCGCAACGGCCGTTCGGATCCGTGACCGTTGGGCAGGTCCGTACGCTCTCACTCCTCTGCCCTGCTGGCGTGGCGAGGTTCCTTGTCCGCTGACGATGATGAGCAGCGGCGGCCCGGACCGACTCCACCCCTCGAAGTCCCGGGCCACCCCTCGATGCCCAATGGCACTACTGGTCCGCGGGGGACGGCTCTGGCACACGATGCAGCGGGCGGTGCCCGCGGCCAGGGGAGGTCGTACCGGCCGGGGATAGACAAAACGACCGTCCCGCCTATCACGAGATACCGCGCCAGGTCGGGCCCGCCCCTCTCATGCGTCACCACGGGACGAAAGGCGGATCCCCATTGCGCACGGCGTCTTGCCGTAAGTGACCCTGACTTGTCTGGTCGGCGGGGGAACTCGTAACCTCAAGGACGGTCCGGCCCTGACACCGCTCTGGCAGGGTCGGACTCCTCAGTGAGGCCACTGCGGCAGAAGCCTCGCAGACACAGAGGGTGCGCGGTGACGTCGGGCGCGGCACGTGCGGTTGTGCGCCCAGGCCGGACGTGCCGGTCGACGGCCGCCGGGTCGTCGTCCACCTTCGAGTATGGCGGCTGGTCTGTCCGGTCCTGGGCTGCCGATGGCAGACCTTCCGCGAGCAGATTCCCGGACTGCTGGACCGCCGTCAGCGTCGCACGGTGCGGCTTGCCTGGCAGATATCTCAGGCGGCGCGGAAGTTATGCGGTCGGTCGACCGCACGCCTCGCCGGCCTGCTGGCCATGCCCGTTTCACGAGGTACCGCTCTGCGTGATCTGCGACGCCTGCCGCTGCCGCAGCAGGCGGTCCCAGGTTGCGCCCGGCGTCACAGTCACACTTTTGGAACGAGAGGCCGATGCGCCACCCAACGGACGGCCCATCCACAGGTCTTGACAATTACTCGGGGATCTCAGCCATGGCCGGGCGGAGACGCGAACAACATGGGAACGCGTGTGGGGTTGGCGGAAGTAGCCGCCCTGGACCGGGAACTGGCCGAGCAGACAGTCGAGCAGGCCCGTGTGCAAGTGAGCCTTCCATAGGCGCCGCCCCTATGCCGAGCGGGGCAGGGCCTTCGACAGACCCTTGTGATCGAGTAGCCTCATATCCCGTCGGAGTGCTCGCCAAGGAGAACCTCGGGCGGGGTGGAGTTTGAGTGGCAGGTTCCGGACCGCAGCGATCGTTTCCAACATTTGCGCCTCGTTTCCGCTGTCGACAGCTGCACCTGGGAATCAAGGAGCTGACGAACCTCTTCCCAACAGCCTGATCATGCTCGCCCGTTGGAGCCCACCAACGGCGATCAGCGGATCCGACCGACCTCTCTGAGCGCCGACTTCGCCCATGCCACGCAGACGCCGAGGACTTTCATGAGCAGCCAGCCGTCGCATTCTTTGAGCGTCACAACAACTACCGTGACAGCGTTGTGGTTCACGGGGAAGCGCCCGGCAGCAATCGCTTCGGGCGGCGACCACACCCGGACCGTCAATCAGGGCGGGGACGCGGCCAAGCCGACGTCGCTGGTCACCCAGCTCCGTGAGGTCGTTCCGGCCCTGAAGCTGCCTCAGGCAGGATGCCGAGAAGGTCGACACTCTGGATCGTGAGGGTACCGAGCCGAGGCGGGGGCAGCGGATCTGGCGGTCGATCGTGCGTATCCTCGCCCCCTCGGCCACCTCTGCAATCGCGGCGGGTGCCGAGCACGTTACATACGCGGCGATCACTGCGGGCACAGAGCTGCTCAGCTATCTCGGCATCAACTCCTCCTTACCTGCTGATGCGCCTCCTGTACGCGGCTGCTGCACCGCCGAGCTGCGGTACCACGCTGGCCGGTGGGGGGCGGTGGGCAGCGGGGCGTGGACGATGGCGCTTTTGTTCGCCTCGGGGATCAGGCCGTACGCCAGGACACACGACGCGTCGATCCGGCCCCGCGAGTCCGGGTCGTGAGCTGCCAGGTCGACGAACGCGCCACGCAGCCGCACCTTGTCCCGCACCTTGACCTGGGCGACCGGGTAGGCCCGTTGGAGCTTGTTCTGCTTCGCCCGTACGGGCTGGATCGACAGCATCAGCACGTCCATTGGGATCGTGCCGTCGTCCTGGAGCTTCTCCCAGGACGTCTAGATGGCCACGCCGCACATGTCGCGGACGACGTTCCACTCGACGTAGACGATCGCCACACCGGTCCGAGGAGACAGGCCGCGGTGGACCACTCCGCCGACGACATGGCCGCCGAGACGTCGTCGGTGATCCATACGTGGCCGTCGGCGCCGAGGAACCAACCGATGACGCTGGCAACGTCGCGGCCGCCGCCGGACGGGTCGATCGATACGGCGATCTTCTGCGGCGCCACGACCGTGGACGTGTCGCGGATGAGGCCCAGCAGGTCCCGGGAGACGAGCGCGCCCTCGGCGCGCGGCGGGCAGCGGGTCGTCCTGGGCCACGGAATGCCAGTCACCGACGGAGGAGGTCTACTTGACGTCGGGGTTCACCTCCGCCACAGATTCGGCTGATTCCCCGCGCAGCGAGCGCCGCGGTTGCGGCCGACGACCGCGGAGTCGGCCATCGATCTGCCCCGCACTACGCGCAAACCCATTCGATCACCCAGTCGAAGGTTAAGGCTGGGGCGTTCCAGTCGTCGGGACGTAGACAGGCGGCAGGAGTGTCTAGATGCCTTGAATCGCGGCGTCGAGCTGGGGCCGCAGTATTTGCATGCCCACCGCAGACACGCACTTCCCGCATCCACCCCGTTCGACAACGCCGATGAGCACTGCGCTGGCGTGAACCTCGCTCCCCGTCGACACCTTCTCCAGATCAGCTCCCACTTGTGGCTACTCGACGCTCTCCGAACAAAAGCCTTGCCTCGTCGCCAGGGGCCAACGGTGCTCGCCACAGCACTGCCCGCACAGAGGCACCGGCGCATCCTCTCCGAGCGGGAGCGGGAGGTCGTGATCGGGCCGGACGAGACGGCGCTGGTGGTCATCTGCTCATGCCAGACACGGACCGGAAGGCCGTAAAGAGCTGCCTGCACCTCAACCTAACCTCCTCGGCAGAGACCGGGAGGTGGATCTAGCGCGTCCTTACGCTCGGGGCCCGCAGGGCGGACGTGGGTCAGAGCGGCGAGGAGTCGTAAACGGTGCTTGCCGATCCCGAGGGGAAGGAGCTCTGCGTCGTACGCCTGAAGACGCCCCTCATCGGCTGAGGCTCACACCTCAGGCACCGAGGGTGACTGGTGCCCAGCATGAGGAACAGGCCGTCGAGGCCGACCTGGTTTGGCGATGGCGGCGGGAGTGCGCGCCCGTGCCCACGGCCGCCCGAGCCCCTCTCCCGAGTGGGGCGGGGGCGGCGGTCGCTTCCCTCGGGTATTCATCCTCTCCGGAGCTCGAGCGTTATCGGTGTGGTGATCCGGACCTTGGCACCCGGGCCGGGCGTACTGGAAACCACGGTCCAGGCCCCCAGCCCACTGCCCGCGTCGGTCATCACGTCATGTCCGTCGGGCGCCACGGCCTCGATCTTGTCGAAGCACTTGAGGTCCTTGCCGAGCGGGTCGAACGGCCGGCCCTCGACGTCGGGCATGGGCTGGGGCCAGTCCTGCGCCCGGCAGCGCGCGTTGACACTGTCGGCCGCGTACGTGGGTGACGACTTGGAGCGTTTGGACTGCGCGGCGCTGGTGCATGCGCCGAGGACGGAGACAAGCAGTGCGGTGACGGCGGCGATGACGGCACGGCGTTGCATGGCGGGTTCTCCCCTGCTCGGGCTGGCTATTTGATCGTTCCGGTCCGGTGAGGGTCTTCGGCCAGGAGGTCCGCCTGGTGATCCCTGCGGCCAACAGCGACGGATCTTGTGTGCACGGCCCCCCAAGGACGGCTCTGAGCGCCGCCATTCTGGCGCCTGTGTGACTTGGAGTGGATGATCGCGAACGCTTCGTGTCCTTGCTGTGACCCGCGAACCCGCGCCAATGCCCTCACACCCTGGCTAACGGTCCCCGATGCCGAGGTCCTGGCACTCCGGATGCAGGTCCCGGATGCAGGTCCCCGATGCGGTCTCGGATGCAGGGGTCTCTCACACCCTGGTTACCGCGGGTGCCGGGCTCTTGGCCCGCAGCCGGCGCCAGACCGATCGGGGGCAACGGCCCTTGGGGCGGTTGTCGGTGAAATCCTGGTAGGGAACCATGAGCGGCTGAAGGCCGATCTCGACCCAGTGCTCCTTGCCCGAGGTGAGGTCCCAGCCGACGTTGGGCATCCGGATGTGGTCGTCGCGGTGGTCCTTGTTCTGGCTGGTGATCTTGAGGACCTCCGCGTAGTGGGGACGGCTCCTCATGACCACGCAGTAGCGTTCCTTGCTGCCCTCGGTGTCCCGGAACGGAACCACCGCGTGCCAGATCTCGCCCGGACCCGGGCGACGGCTTCCCGAGGGGAGACCGCGGTTGTCCCACCGGCGCGCGGCCACCAGACACACGTACGCGGTGAGACCGGCGGCAGCGCACTGCGCCATCGCGCGCGCACTCCACTCGGGCGCGTCGAACCGGGCAGCGGCCCAGTGGGCGGCGATCTGGCCGAGCACGAGCACCGCCGCCGCGCGAGCGACGACAACCCATCGGGCGACGGACCCTCGGCGGCTCGCGAACAGGGCCAGACCCGCGGCGGTGACGACGGGTACGCCGTAGAGGACCGCGTACTGCACCGGGCCCTGGACGTGCAGCGGCGGATCCTGAGACGCCATCAGGTCGGGCAGGGTGACCGGCAGCGCCAGGGCGTAGCCGACGGCGGTCCACAGGTTCAGCAGCAGATAGCCCTTGACGGCCATGCCCAGGCAGGACGTGTTGGTGCGACGGGCCACCGGATCCCCTCTTCGTCTGTACCGGTGCCGAATTCTTCAGGCAACGGGGACCCCACGGGGGCGAAGTCGGGAGTTGCCGGGCGGTCCGCGGTCCGTGTGCTAAGGCCCCGCGCGGGCGGCACTCTGTGCCGGATCGCCCGCTGTGTGTCCCTCCCGTGTGCGGCGTTCGGGTCATAGCCGTCACGTCGCGTGCGAGCCGGAGGGCGTCGGGGCGGCGGGGCGGACGGGCAGCCCATAGCCTGAGCCGGCAGGGAGATCAGTCGACGTCTGGAGCAGCGCGTGGCCGGGCTGACGGTGTGGCAGCGGCTGGGAAGGTGGAGGCCCCTGCTGCCGATGGTTCTGCTGTGCGCGGCCGTGGTGATCGATTTCGCCACGCCGCCCACTGTCAGCGCCGCGGCTCTCTACGCGGCCGCGGTCCTCACGGCCGCTCCCCTGCTGTCCCTGCGCGGGACCATCGTCACCGGGGTGACGGCGTTCCTCGTCGACCTGGCCATGTTCGGGTACTTCGGCTTCCACGGAACCGCCACCGAGTTCAGCGAACTGTCCATGGTCGCGACGGTGGCCGTGATCTCGGTCTTCCTCAATCGCCTCCTCCATCACCTGCACACGCAGCTCCGTTCGGCCCGTGACATCGCCGCCGCCGTCCAGCGGGCCGTCCTGCGCGACCCGCCGGAGGCGAGCGGGCCGCTGCGGTTCGCCGCCCGCTATGAGGCCGCGCAGTCGGACGCGCAGATCGGCGGAGACCTCTACGCGGTGGTCGATACGCCGTTCGGCGTGCGCTGCGTGATCGGCGACGTGCGCGGCAAGGGGTTGAGCGCGGTCAGGGCCGTCGCGGACAGCATCGGCACGTTCCGTGAGGCGGCCCTGCAGGAACCCAGCCTCACCGCGCTCGTGGAACGGCTGGAGCGAGCCGTTGCCCTCGAGATCGAGCAGTCGGGGGGTGTGACCGAACTCGAAGGGTTCATCACGAGCGTGGTCGCGGAGTTCCCCCGTCACGGGAACCAGGTCCGCCTGGTCAACCGCGGTCACCCGGCCCCCATGCTGTTCTTGCCGGATGCCGTGCGGTATGTCGAACCCAGCCGGCCGGCGTTGCCCCTGGGCCTGATCGCTCTCGCCGCCGGTCCGGAACACGTCGACACGGTGACGTTCCCGGAGGGCGCCACTCTGCTGCTCTACACCGACGGACTCACGGAAGCCCGGGACGCGAAGGGAGAGTTCTACGAGCCGGCCGGCAGGTCCGACCTGACGCGGTACGACCGTCCGGACGCCCTCCTCGACGCCCTGCTGGCCGACGTGCACCAGCACACCGGCGGCCGGATGACCGACGACATGGCACTGCTGGCGATCACTCATGGATCCGAGAACGCGTAACGCGCGCGGGCGGCCGACGACGAGGATCCTGCTCCGGCCACGGCCGGGCATGGGATGCTCCCGTGATCACACGTGCCAGTAAGGAGGGCCATGGCAACGCTCGATGAAATCAAGGCACTCCTGGGCGAACCCGGATTCCATTGGTCCGATCCCGCTCCCTGGACGCGTCTGGAGCAGGAACTCGGGGTCGCTTTCCCCGCCGACTTCCGGACCCTGGCCGACGCCTACGGCCCCGTCCTGATCAGCGGTGGGCTGTACCTCCATCACCCTGGCCACCCGACCAGGAACCTCGGAGCAGAGATCAAGGAGTCGATGGAGTTCTGGCTCGACGAGGATTCGGCGGAGTTCCTTCCCAGCGGAGCGGGATCTCGCCCTGGAGAGCTGTTGCCGGTCGCGACAGGCACGACGGCGGAGACGGTCTTCCTGCGCATACCGTACGAGCCCTCGGCTCGGTGGGCCGTCGGCGTGCAGGAGATGGACAGCGGGGAGTTCGTCCTCTACGAAATGACGTTCAGCGAATGCCTGTTGGCATACCTGCGGGGCGAGGACGTCATGGCGGGCGCCTCCACACCGGAAACGGCCGTTCTTCGAGCCTCTGAACCAGTGACGCGAGCCAGGAATTCGTCGGAGATCTCCGTCGACTCGGTTCCTGGTTCGCCAGGGTTCTTGGCCCGCTTCACAGGACCTGGGCCGCGCGAGCCGACGAGAGCCAGCTGGGGAACTCCTGCAGAAGTCTGTCGTAGAGGAGATCGTCGCGTACTTTGCGCGGATCGCGGCCCGCGTGGAAGAAGCCCGCGTTGTCGACGATGCGATGTCCGGGAACAGCCAGGGTGTCGAGACGGCGGAGAAAGGCGAACTCGTTGTCGTCGGGGTCGCCGAACCCGATGAACTGCCAGAACAGCGGCAGGCGGGCGGCCTTGCAGAGGTATCGTTCGGCGGCGAACCTACTTGTGGGCCCTCCGTCGGTCTGGAAGATCACCAGAGCAGGGGCGTCGCTGCCGGAGGCCAAGTAGTGGTCGACGACATCGTCCATGGCCCAGTGGTAGTTCGTCCGCCCCATGCGACCGAGGTTCTCGTGCAGCTTGTTGATGCGGCCACGATGTCCTCCCAGCCTGAGGTCGGTGGATCCGTCTACGTCGGTGGAGAAGAACACCACCGGCACCGTGCCGTCGTCATCGAGGTGGGCGGACAAGGAGAGCACCTGCTCACCGAGATGCTGCATCGTGCCGTCCTTGTAGTAGGGCCGCATCGAACCGGAGCGGTCCAGCACGAGATACACGGCAGCACGCAGCCCCTCGAGACCGTGCGCACGCACGCTGGACCCAGCCGCTTCGTAGAGGCTCACCAGATCCGGGGCCTGCGCCTGCATCTTGGACAGACTGATCGCCGGTGCGTCGTTCTGAACCCTGCCCATGATCACCACTCCCGTGTCGCGCGCCGCCCCTCATCCTCGTGGCTGAGGCGGCACCATGAGGCAGCGTTTCTCGACGTGGTGTGGGCGCATGGGAGCGTCCGGCGGTTGCACAACGCTCGGGCAATGCCGACTCACGCCACGCACCGCGTGCCGCAGCGTGAACGTCTCTCTCCCGCATCCCGTCCGAGCCGCGCTCAGCCGGGGACGCGGCCAGAGAGGAGACCCCCTCAATTGTCCGCACCGCACGAGGCCGGCGGATCGGCGCGGCCGCCCGGTCCGACCGGATCTGGCGCACCGGTTGTCCGACTACAGCCCATCGAATCGGCCCACGGGTAAACGGGTTAGGGGAACGCCGGAAGGGGCCAGGTACCGGCTCCGTTCATGCGTCGATGACCGCCGGCTCCGCGGGTCGTTCGGCGACGTGCGGGCGTGACATCCGCCGCCCCGCGAGACGGCAGCCGAGGCAGTCGTCGTGGCCGTCGCGGGCGGTGACGTCCCTGACGCGCCAGTCCCACTGGGCGACCGGACGAGGACCGCTCGGCTTGCCCCAGCCCGCCAGGTGCAGCATCCATGTGGTCAGCAGCGCCAGGGCCAGCACCGCCGCTCCCGCGAGCGCGAGAAGTCCCGACGCCCTGATCATCGCGAGTCCGCACAGCCCGAATCCCAGCACCGCGATGCCCGCACCGCTCCAGCCGGCGACCGTGTGGCCCAAGTCGTGGTCGTCGTCACCGTGGATGAACATGATCTCGCCCCTCGAGAGCTGTGAAAATGGTAGGGATGACCCCATCGCGAGATCTCTTACCTCGCGAGCTAATTATCTTAGATCCTAAGAGGAACCGTGAGTGATCACAAGGCTCGCCCGGCCGCGACGGCGGACCACGCGCTCTACGCCATGGACCGGATGATCGCCACAGCCCAGTTCGGACAGCAGGACATCGCCCGCCGGATGGGCCTGAACGTCACGGACCTCACCTGCCTGGGCTTCCTCATGGAGGCGTCGACGGCCGGCGAGTCACTGGTCGCGGGCGATCTCGCGGAACGCGCCAGGCTGACCACCGGAGCGGTGACGGGAGTGCTGAACCGCCTGGAGAAGGCGGGCTACATCCGGCGTACCGCGGACCCGGGCGACCGCCGACGCGTGTACGTGGTCATGGAGGAGACCGCTCAAGAACGCGTTCTCGAGATCTACGGCCCCGTCTACCAGCGACTGGCGTCCCTCTTCGCCGACTACGGACCGGACGAGATCGCCGTGTTGGCGGACTGGTTCACCAGGGCCCGCACCATGTTCGACGAGGCGTTGCACGAAATCCGGGAGGGAGTGCCCACGTCACCGCCCGCCGACGGGACTCCATCTCGTCGAGGGTGACGATCCCGCCCCGCGAAGGACCGCTAGTCGCACCGAACGTGTCGCGACGCGAGCCGATCGCATCCCACGACGACAGGGCCTTCATGTGGCGCGATGCGCGTACCTCGTACACGCGATGGGTGCACCTCGTACAAACGGGGACGCCACCAACGCAGTTGGGGCGCCGCCCACACCAAGAGGCCTTCGAGGGGCTGCCCCACAGCACGGCGGGCCCCCGCTCTCCCGCGGGGGCCCGCCATCAACACCAGGGTCAGGATCCGCCGACGGACTCGACGACGTCGCCGACGCTCACCGCTTCGTCCTGTGCCATGCCGAGGAAGCGCTGGACCGTCTGGATCGGCATGTCGAGCCCCTCCGACGCCTCCTGCATACCGCCGAACACCTGCACCGCCTCGGCGACAGCCATGGCCACCTCGACCTCGGCCTTGCGAACCTTGGCCTCGGCCTTGTCCACGGTGTCGACCACCGCCAACTGACGGCGCTGCTTCTCCTGAAGTCGCTGCTTGCGCGACAGGGCTCTGTCGGAGTTCGAGTTCTGCACAGACATGGCCAAGATCATAATCAGTTGCCGCCACACCCGTGAAATCCGCAACTTGCCTGCACCGCGTGGACATTCAGAGATGTGACTCCTCCCCCTCGTGAACGAGGGGGCTTCTGGCTAGGCCGGGTTGGCGTCGCGATGGACCAGCCCGGCCCGTAGAACGTTGGTGGCTCCCACTGTGTCGGCGTGCGCGGTGTGGGCGCAGGCGACGCAGTGGAACTTTTCCTGTGTGGGCCGGTTCTCCTTGGCGGTGTGCCCGCATTCGGGGCACTCGCGTGAGGTGTTACGGGGGTCCACGGCGATCACTTCCCGTCCGGCGCTTTCAGCCTTGGCGTACAGGATCGTCAGGAACACCCCCCATCCGGCATCGTGGATCGACCTGTTGAGTCCGGCCTTGGCGGCGCCACCGTTGGGCAGGAACGCGCCTGCCTGGTCGGGGTCGGGCTTCGGCGCGGGTGACCTGGTCATGTTGCGGATCTTGAGGTCTTCGTGCGCGATGAAATCGTGTCGGCGTACGAGGTCGAGAGCGGTCTTGTGCGCGTGGTCGAGACGCTTGCGTCGTACCTTGCCGTGGAGCTGGGCGACTTTGTCCACGGCGCGCTGGTGATTCCTGGTGCGGTCTTTGGCCTTGCGACGCGGGAACCGGCACAGGGTCTGCTGCGCGGCTTCGAGCTTCGCTGCAGCCGTCCGGCCGTGGCGCGGGTTGGGGACGAACTCGCCGTTGGAGTCGGCGAGGAAGTTGGCGATGCCCAGGTCGATGCCGACCACGCTGTCGGTCGCGGGCAGCGGTCCAGGGTGGTCCTGTTCGGCGGTCAGCACGACGAACCACTTGCGGCCCTCACGCTTCACCGACACCGTCTTGACCCTGCCGGCCACGGCGCGATGCTGGTTGACCTTGACATGACCGACGCCCTGGAAGCGGACGCGGGTGACGGGGTCGTGCGGGGTGGAGTCCCAGCGGCAGCCGTCGCCGTCCTTGGGGAAGTCCACCGTGTCGAACCAGTTCACGCCGCGAAAGCGCGGGTATCCGGGTGTCTCGCCGGACTTGACGCGGCGGAAGAACGCCTGCATCGCCTTGTCGAGACGGCGCAGGCTGGCCTGCTGCGAGGAGAACGACCAGCGGCCCTGCCGTTCCGGGTCGAACGCCCGGATCTCCTTGAGCTGCCCGGACTGGATCCCGTACTTGACGCTCGTCTTCGAGCTGTGCCGGTAGGCGTCGCGGCGTTCCTGCAATGCCCCGTTGTAGAGGGAGCAGTGATCGCGCAGCATCTCGCCCAGTGCCTGCTCCTGGCGCACGGTGGGCCGCATGAGGAACTTGTACGCACGGATCATCCGGCCCACCCCCTTTCGGTCTGGCTTGACCACAACAATACGCTTGGCGTATGTCACCACGTTGAGGACCAAATACCGATATGTGCCGGGGCCGTCATGTGACCTTCAACCTGCACGCACACTTGGTGTTCGTCACCGAATATCGGCGCGGCATTCGATGACGACATGCTGAAGCGGTGCGAGGAGATCATGCGCGCGGTGTGCTCCGGCTTTGAGGTCGAGCTGCGCGAGTTCAACGGCGAGACCGACCACGTACACCTGCTCGTGCACTACCCACCGAAGATCGCCCTGTCCCGGCTGATCAACAGTCTCAAGGGAGTCATCTCCAGGTACCTGCGGGCGGAGTACACCGGCCGGGTCAACAGGATCGGCATGGGGTCCGTCTTCTGGTCCCGCTCCTACTTCGCCGGGTCCTGTGCGCCGCTGACTGTGATCCGTCAGTACATCGAGAACCAGAAGCGGCCTGCCTGACCGCCACCACGAGGACGAAGAGCACTCCGGCGCTTCGCGCCTCCGCGTCGAGGATGCGTTTCCCTCCCCAACTGAAGCCGGGGATACCCACGCAAGATCAGGGATGGATCATGTCCATGGCCGGGTTCATCCTGCTGTGTGCGCACTGGCGGCCGCCGACCCGCACTGCTCTTCGGACTCTGGCGGACAGTTCCGTGCCCGGCCCGTCAGAAGGCGGGCCGGGCACGGGTGTTGCGTCAGGCAGGTCGGCGGGACGAGCCGGCGTCCGGGGTCAGGAGCCGGTCGCTGTCACATCCGACGAGTAGACCAGTGCGACACGGTGGTTGTACTGGATGGTGTACATCTGCCTGGCGCCGGTGACGATCGCCCCGGAGGTGAAGTAGTCATCCGTGTTGACGGGCGGTCGGGTGGCGACGTACGCCTGACCAGCCGGAACGGTGTACCAGCTGATCGGTGCCTGCGTCGAAGGAGACAGTCCCGCGGGGTACTCCGCCCGGTCGGGATAGCTGGAGCCGTAGACCGACACCGGCGCGGTGCCCGCGGCGGAGACCAGCGTCACGTCGTGCGCGGGCGTCGTGTTGATGCCGTCCGGGTTGTAGAACCACACCTTGGCGCCGCTGTACCAGATGGCGGTCCAGTCTCCGTCGACGTCGGCCACCACGTACTGCTGACCCGCCTGCGCGGTGGAACCCCAGTCACTGATCCGGTCGGTGCCCGCCGTGCCCTTGTGGATGGCCTGATCGCCGAAGAGCGGGGCGGTGTCGCTGGGAGCGGTGCGCAGGAAGACGAAGTTCGAGGCCTGCTGCTGCTCGGCGCACGAAGGAGTGGCGCCCGTGGGGTCGTCGCCGGGACAGATCTGTACGGTCTGCTGGTTCGCGGTGAAGCCGGGGGCGATCGTCACCGCCGAGCCGACCGCGCCGACCCCGTGCTCTCCCGTCACCGGAGCGCCGAGCAGGCTCATCAGATGCTCCCAGTCCCAGGACGTGCCCGGGTCCCAGTGCATGCCCGAGACGAGGCTGGAGCTCGGGCCGGCGACATTGTCGTGGCCGATGATGTGTTCACGGTCCAGCGGAATGCCGAAGCGGTCCGCGAGGTACCGCACCAGGGACGCTGTGGCCTCGTACTGCGCCTCGGTGTACCAGGTGCCTCCGTGCGCGGCGTAACCCTCGTGTTCGATGCCGATGGAGTGCAGGTTCGTCGAGTAGTTGCCGGCGTGGAAGGCGACGTCCTTGGTGGGCACCATCTGCGTCACCGCGCCGTCCGAAGCCCGCATCACATAGTGCGCGGAACTGCCGCCCGCCTTCTGGAAGGTCGCGATGGCCGACTCGTACGACGACTCCGTGTCGTGGATGACGATCGTGTCGATCCTGATGCCGTTGGCCGGACGGCTGGAGACCTGACCGTTGGACGACGCCGCCGCCACGAAGGTGCACGAGACCTCCGGCGGACACTCGGTCGCCGCCGAGGCCGCGACGCCGGTCAGGGAGAGCTTGCTCAACTGACCCTTCTCGGCCCGGACCTTGCTGTCGGCGCCGAGTGACACCCGCTGCCCGTCCTGGGTCACACGCGTGGCCCCGGACCTGATCGTCGCGAAGACGCGGTCGGCGAACGCGGTGGCATTCCGCCTCTGCGCCGAGCCACTGTAGCGGGCCACGGCCCCGTACCACCGACCGGCGTCCGAGGAGCGGCCACCGGCCACGGCCTGCTGATAGGAGGCCAGAAGCGCGGCCCCGCCGTCGATGTTGGCGACGGGGTCGTCGCGGAGTTCGGCGAGGGACAGGCCGGTCAGCCTCGCCGCGGCCCGCAGCGTGTGCAGAGCCGGGTCCTTCGCCCTGCCCGCCAGGTCCGCCCGTCCCACCATCCCGGCCGGACCGCCGGCCAGCATCGCGGGTGTGACATCGGTGAGATGCATCGGGCCGTAGCCGCCGCTGGTGCTCATCCGGCCGGCGTGGGCGTCCCACGCCGACTCCTGGTAGGCCACCGCGAGCAACACGCTCACAGGGACGTGGTACTTGGCGGCGGCGGCCGTGAAGGCACGCTGTCGTGCGCTGGATCCGGACGACGCGGCGGTTTTGGCATGTACGTCGGTTCCGGCCTGTGCGGCCGACGGCACCAGGGCGGTCAAGGCTCCCGCGGTCAGCGCGGTCGCTGCGGCTAAACCGATCAGCCGATTCCGCGACACCCGCTCTCGGGTGGCAGTGTCCGTTATCTTCTTCATCTTCACGTGTTCTTGAGCTCCAGGGAAACCAGGAGGGCTGTCGGCTTCGCGCGTTTGTCGGGCAGAGGAGCCGATGCCGCCTGGGGTGGAAAGGGAAAATGTTCGGGAACCGCTACGGCGAACGCCCGAAGGATTCACTGACGCGGTACCGAGTCTCGCGTCGAGGCGCCAAAGCCGAACGACCATGGCCTCGCGGTCAGTCTGCGGCCAACCGCCCGTGAGGAAACCGCCCGAGGCCCCGCCGAACCCCAAAGGGTTGGCCCCCCGCACAAACCCCA
>NZ_JBHYXD010000101.1:29673-32288 GCF_042751995.1 Streptomyces sp. NPDC059371
GGACCCGAGACGCCGGTCGCGCCCCAAACCCCCAACAACCAGGGCCGCGGGGACTTTGTGCGGCCCCCGGCGGATGAGGAATCCGCCGGAGGCCGCTCGTCACCTCATGGGGTGCGCCCCCTGCAGTCGCCGATCGGCATGCCACAAAGGTTACTTGAATAGATCCGTCAGTCCTGCTTCCTCGGTTTGCGTATCGCTATCGCGACAGCCGTACCGACGAGAATCCCCGGCACGAGCAGGAGACCGAGCGACAGCTCGGGCGCCACGAGGTGAGCAACGTACAGGCTGCTCACGCTCGCGATGGAAGCGATGACAGCCCCGAGACGGTCGGGCTTGTGGTCCCGGGAACTCACTTCTGTCACCTCTGACTTCAGTTCCACGCGTATCCTGCCATTCCGCCCGCACAGCCGAAGCCGAAAGTCAGCGCGGACGGGCCTGCGGAGAATTCTCCACCCCACCAGCCATGGTTCATGACCGGCCCCGCCGCGCTGCCGCCCCATACAGTGCAGGCTCTGACGTAGTGATGGTGATACACGCGGTGCACCGCCACATGCAGGATATGGAAAGCGCGGTGGCGCCTCATGCGGTGGACGGCCCGGTGGCGTGCGCGAAGCCAATAGCGGCGTCAATGCGGCCATTGCCCATTGATGTCATAGCAGTTGACGGGATCGGCGACGCAGTAGTCGTAGGCGATGGCGCTGCCGCCGGGGACGGGGTCCACGGACAGGGAACGGCCGGTGGCTAGGTTGTAGAGCCGGGGTCCCACGAGGGTGAGACCGGTGGGAGTCCCGGTGGAGCGGGCCTTGGCGCCGAGCCGGCCGTAGCGTGCGGGCCGCTGCCCGGCACGGGGTTCCCGTACTCGTCGGCGTCCAGGACGGTCGGGGCGAGCGTGGTGTCGAGGGGGAGCTGGAGGGTGATGTCACCGTGGAGGTCGGCGAGTTCCGGGACCGTGCCACCGGTGGCCGTGCTGACAGCGGCGAGGTCGCCGGAGGGGCCGTCGATGTTGCGGGTGAGGTTGCCGATGGTTGACCAGGGTGGTGCCGCTGGTGGCCACCTTCGTCCAGGTCGTCCCGTCCAGTGACCACTCGATGCCGTTCCGGTCCCCCGACGGAGGCGTCACCTCGAACACGCCCGCCTGGCCGACGCCCTTGATCCACAAGGCGGAGGGACAGTCGGCAAAGCACCTCCGGCATCGCGAATCCAGTCACACGTCAGAGCGCTCCAGCCACCGTCAACGCGACCTGGGAGCCGGCCGCCGGAGGAGGTAGACGCCCGCGACCGACACCAGTACGGCCATGCACGCGATGAACACGAGCCCGGCGCCCTCCAGGCCGATGGGGCCCACCAGCACGCCCACTCCGATCACCGGCACCGAGATGCCCGCGTACGCGACCACGAACAGGGTGGAGATCACCGCCGCTCGCTGATGTTCGGGCGAGGCCTGGGCGACGGTGGTCAGGGCGCCGCGGAACGCGAGGCCCTGACCGGCTCCGCCGACGATCGCGCTCAGCACCACCAGGACCAACAGGTCCCAGCGCAGCGCGCCCGCGAGCAGGGCGAGACCGACGAGGAGTGCGGCGCAGCCCAGGGGCAGGGACCGTCCCACGCCGACCCGGCCGACGGCGAGCTGTCCGGCGGTCGAGGCGAAGAAGGCGAGGGCGACGACCAATCCGCTCACCGCGTGGTTGGTCACGTCCAGGGACTCGGCGAGGAACGCGGGGCTGACGGAGGTGAACACCCCGAACAGGGCGAACCCCACGAACGCGGCGATCGCGGGTGGCGTGAACACCGGCCGGACCTGCGGGGGCAGTCCGGGCCGCTGCGGTCGTACGGTTTTCAGCGGGCGGCGTTCGCGGACGGTCTCCGGGAGCCACAGGACCACGGCGGCGGAGAGTGCCACCAGGGCGAGGTGGACGGCGAACGGCAGGTACAGCGGCCAGGGGGCGTACTGCGCGAGGAGACCCGCGATCAGCGGACCGCAGCCGAGTCCGCCCATGTTGGCGGCCGTGGCGACGAAGGTGGCCCGGGCACCGCCGCCCGGCGGTGCCAGCTCCATCACGTAGGCGGTGGCGGCTCCGGTGAACAGGCCCGCGGACAGGCCCGACATCAGCCGCCCCACGTACAGCCAGCCGAGCCCGGTCGCGGCCAGGAAGCAGACGGCGCTCGCCGCAGCGAAGCCGAGGCCCCACAGGAGCACCGGACGCCGGCCCACCGTGTCCGACGCGTTGCCCGCGAGCAGCAGCACGCCCATGACCCCGAAGGCGTACACGGCGTACACGACGGTGACGGTCAGCTCGGAGAATCCGAACTTCTCCTGGTAGAGGCCGTAGAGCGGGGTGGGCAGCGTGGTGCCGGCCATGCAGACCGCGAACACCGCACCGCTGAGCAAACACTGGCGCCACCCTCGGCGATCACCGTCCATGCCGCCGACAGTAACGTCGTGACCGCCGCGATCCGGCCCGACGTGCCGCCTCGGAGCGCGAGGAGCGCGAGGAGCGCGAGGAGCGCGAGGAGTCGGAGGCGGCCATGGGTGGTCTTCGGCCGTCCGGGGGCTCGTCATGCTCGTCATGTGTGGGCAGTGAGGGAACAGAGCGCGGTCCGCCCTCCCGTGGTGG
>NZ_JBHYXD010000102.1:0-31883 GCF_042751995.1 Streptomyces sp. NPDC059371
ACTCACCACTGCAAGGCCAGCTTCGAGCCAGAATTAACCCATATCGTGAACCTGATGCATCACTAATTGATGCTGTGTAGAGTCTGGGATCATACAACACCACCACAGGTCTTCTTCATCAACATCAAATTTTCCAGCCCGATGGCGTGCCATATAAGGAGAACACGGGAATGGCCGTGAAACTACGTGACCATCAGATCGAGGCCCTTGCCGCCATTGTGCGCGGCCTCGACATCCCACCGGACGGCATTCCCTCTAGCGGTCTGCGCGGGCAGGTACACGCCGCATGCGGAACAGGAAAAACCCTCATCGCGGCAGCTTCGGCAAAGCGCATGGTGCCCAAGGGGCGCATTCTCGTCCTGGTGCCGACACTGGACCTTCTGACCCAGACCGCAGTTCTTCGAAGACCGCATGAACGTCGCCGGCAACTCGGTCTGGCGAGCTTGTGGTCGGCCGGCTCGCGCAGCATGACCGGCAGCGGCCATGCGCGGCCGGCGGCGCGTACGCGCGGTGATCGACGGGACCGCCACGGCACGAATTGAGGGAGTAGCAGGAATTCTCCGAATTCCCTGGAGGGGAAAGAGAGTTGAAAGCGGATTCCGTGAAGGACTAAAGTCCACGGAATCCGGGAAGGGTTGAGCCATCCGGGCCCAACCCAACCGGACCGGCACGGGAGTGAGGAACCCGAGGGCGGCACCCTCACCCCGCTCCCGCTCGCACCCAACCTGACAACCCGCCAAGAGCGCGCTACGCGCGGCCAGGAGGACGACGGTGCCCGACGGACGCCCCTTCTTCGTCATCGGACAGTGGTCCGGACCCGACCTCACGGTCTGGCAGATCCAGCAGGCGCCCGATGACCCGGACGAGCTGAACGAGGCCTACGAGGAGATCCGTTGGGACGCCCACGACGCAGACGGAAGCGTCGAGATTGTCTACACGGCCAGCGCCACGGAAGCCGAGGCCACCGCGCGCCGCGAGGCGGCAGAGACGGCCGAGCGGATCCGCCAGGCCCTGACACGCCAGCGGGAGCGGCGCAACGGCACTTCCCGCCGCCGCAGGAAGGTCCACCACCACTACAGGTAGCGCGCACCGCGGCCGCCCGCCGCGCGCGACCGCCGGGCGAAGGAGAACCGCCCCGTGGCCACGTTCACCCACATCACCCCCGCGCGCTGCGCCCAGCTGGGCAGCGCCCTCACCGCCGCCGGCCTCGCATGGGAAGACAACGGCAACGAGGACCGCCCCGAACTGCTCACGTACACCGTCACCGACGCGCACGGCCGGCGCTGGACCATCTCCCCGGCCACCGGTAACCAAATCGTCCCGGCCCGCGAGCCTGTGGCAGGCCACATACACGCAGCCGTTCCACCACAGCCCCGTCATGTCCGCCCGGACCGTCGTCGCGCACATACGGGGCTTCCCCGCCTGAGCAGCGCCCCGGGAACACCTACCGCCCCGTGGAGCCAAGAAGTCGAAGGAGTGAGCACCCCGTCATGCCGCCAGAGTTGACCACACAGGAACAGTTCAACGCATTCGCCGACGAGATCGCGCGGGCACTGGGCACCCACTGCCGCACCGCCCCCGACACCAAGAACACCCACATGCTGGCACGGCTCATCATCGACGGCGACGGACGCGCCCTCAGCCTGCGACAGCACGACTCCTCAAGGTCTATGCAGAACTGCCGGACGACTCCGAGATCCCGACTCCGCGGATCGGCGTCACAGCGAGCAGCGCCCGTCACGTCGCGCGGGAGATCACCCGCCGCCTCTACCCGAAGCACGCCGAGGCATCACAACGCGCCGCCGAACTCACCGCCCGGAAGGAAACCGAGACCCGCGACCGCCGCGCCGTGACCCAGGCCGTGGCCCTCGCCCTTCCCGGAGCGCGTATCGAGGAGAACTCGCGCACTACGCGGGTGGTCTGGCAGCACCCCTGCCCGCCGGACGGCGACAGTCCCGCTCAGCCCGACAGCGCGTGCGTCTACGTCGGACCGTCGGGAGAAAGGGTCAGCGTCGAGGTGTCCGCCCATCCTCAGGGGGTCGTCGCCATGCTGACTGCCCTCGCCGCCGTGCAACAGGACTAGAAGACGCAGGTCAGAGACCGGGTTCACACCCGCATAGTTTCATCTATTATGGATCTATTCGGGGGTCGGTCGCCCCCAGTACCCCAGGAGACGCCATGCTCGAATCGCTGTTCCGCGCCCTGCTCCCTCCCATGATCCGGCTGACCGCTCGCGGGCTCACCACAGGCACCAGGCCACTGCCGCCGACCGCCGCCGCCGTATTCGGCCCCGACCTCACGGCGGAGCAGGCCACCACCTACAACCGCGACCGCGTGGCCACCGCCACCGCGCTTGCTCTGTACCGCAGCGGCCAGAAGGCCGAGACGCTGAGCGATGACGCACTCGACAGCGCCGTGCGCGCCCTGAAGTTCCCCTACTCCCGCCCGAGCGCAGAGACCCGCGCCGCCATCCGCGCCGCCCTCGGCGCACTGGAAGCCGATCCGGCCATCACTCTCTTCTGACCTCCGACCGGCGCCCTACCCAGGGGCTCCCCCGCAGACCGCCCGGCGGCAGGACATGCGACCGCGCCACGGCGCACCGACTCGCTTCCTGCCGCCGGGCCCGGCACCACCGAACAGGCAGACGCACGAGGCCGATTGCACGCCGCACCCCGAACCGGAGGAACCCCGTGACCGCCCCTACGCTCACGACCAACGACGTCACGGTCACGACGGACCACGCCGGCCGTCCGTACGCCGTCATCCCCGACGACATCGCCCGCCCGCTCGCCATCACCTCGCTCAACGGCATCGACCCCGAGGCGCGCGGCATCTTCTTCGAGTCCGACCCGCACCCGGCCGACTCCTGGGCCGCGACCACCGTGCGCACCATCTTCGAGGCCCTGCTCGCCTCACCGCTCGCTCACGAGGACGTCCACACCTGGGGCCTTGGCCAGTACCGGGAGTTCGACGGCGGCACCTTCTACGGATTCATCGTCGGCGAGAGCGGCTGGGACCCCGAGGCCCGTTGGTGGCACGACCAGGAACGGACCAGCGACTTGTGCGTCCGCGGCACCGCATCCATCGCGCCCGCATGCCGCCGAGCGTTCGCCGGGACCTGCACCTTCTGACCGCCGCGCCACCCACACCCGACACGCGCCCACCCACAGGGCGGCCGTCAGCCCGTCCAGGCGCCCCGTCCCGCCCCGCAGGAGAGCCAGCCATGAGCGCGGCCCCGCCCAACCAGCCCCGCGCGTGGATTCCCTCCGAGGACTTCACGGAGCCGTGCGAGTCCTGCGGCGCGCCCGCCGAGCAGCTGTGCCGACCGTACTGCGACACCGGATACACCGCCGAAGACGCGCGGCTGGACAACGAGCGCCGCGAGCAGCAGCGCCCGCCCACCGGTTGAGTCCTTGGACCATCCACGGCGCGCCGGTCCCGCCGGCGCACTGTGGAGGGCCCCCGACCGTCGCCCGCGACGTCGCCGAGCTCCTCCAGGCCCGAGCCGAGCAAGCACACCGCCCCGACACGGCCGCTCCGAACGCCTACCGCCCACCTTGCCCCAGGAGAGATACCTCCGTGTTCCCCGAACCCGAACCCAGCGAGCACCTCCACCTGGACCCCCACCCCAGCTGTATCTGCACCCCGCTCCCCTGCCGCGGCTCCGTGCTGTCTCCGGGATGCCCCGCACACGGAATGCTCTCCGGCCGCACCTTCACCTGGCACGACGCGCACGCGTGCCCCACTCGGCCCCGCCCCTGAGACCCCGCGAAGGGACCCCCGCCGTGTCCGACCTCATGCCCCTGCTCGCCGCCGCGGACCTTTCCGGGCTCGCCGACCGCGAAGGCACCTGGTTCGCCACCAGCCGCAGCCGTGTCTTCCTCCGCCGCTACGCCCGGCACGGCGACTTCGTCCGCGCCGCCGTACGGTCCGGCAACAGCCAAGACCGCGCCGCCCTGCTCACCTTCCACCCCGACGCGTACCCGCTCGCCCCGGCGTGGCTGGCCGCCATCGCCAAGGCCGCCCCGGAGACCGCCGACCACCGACACCCGTCCGCATCCACGGGATCGGTGCGACTGCTCGCCCGGATGACGCCGGACCACCGCAACGGCATCCCGCGCCTGCGGGACGGATCGGTCGGCTGGAGCATCCCCGGCGCCGCCGCCCGCGTCTGGCCCAACGGCCGCCTCGAGCTGCGCAGCACCACCGGCCCGGTCCTGGCCGGACAACTGGAAGGCTCGCAGTGGGACCACTTCCAGGTCGCCGCCGTCGCCGACGCCGGCCTGCGCCTGCTCTGCGCACCCGAAGCCCAGCACATGACCCGCACCGGCGAACCCTCCGGGTGGCACCGCCCCTACGACCGCCCCGGAAACACCAGCAACGGCCGTGAACGCAAAGGCGGCCAGATCTACGACGCTGCCACCACGTCGTCGTGCTCCTGCGGCTGGAGCACGACCTCACCCTCCCAACTCGGCGCCCGCGCCATGGCCGAACAGCACCGGCGCGAAGCCACCAGCAAGCCGCCCGCAGCCGACCCACCACCGGACGCGTAGCCGAGCTCGCACCGCCCCGGGACGCCCGCCGCGCCCGCGCACCGCACCGCCCACCAGGCGCCGGGGCCCCGCCGTATCTCCCCACCGCCCGAGGAGAGTCCGTCATGATCGCGTGGAGGGCGCGGTCGCGACGGACTGGCCCTGCGCGACGACCGCTGCCGTAGCTGCCACCCCTACCGCCTCCTCGACGAAACCCGCCCCGCCTCACGGCGGTTCACACAGCTGGTGATCTCCCTGCCGACCGGAAAGGGCGGGCCGTTCGAGGCGTACCCGGTGGGCGAGCCGGAGGGGCCGGACTACGACGAGCGGCGACCTGCTCTGCACACGAGCCGCGGGCAGGAGTCGCTGTTCACCCTCCGGCGTGGCTGGGCCCCAGTGCTGGCCCGGCTGCGGAGCACGCCTTCGGGCGAGCCGCCGCTGACCACGACCGCCCGCCGCTTGGTCGAGGAGTTCATCCGCGATCGACCGGGGCAACGGCTGGACTCAAGAAGAACACCCGCACGCTCGCCATCCTGCTGTACTGGCTCGGCGCCGACACGGCGGTCTTCGAGCGCGACGTGTATGACCTCGCCCGGATCGACGTGAACCTCGCGGCCAAGCCCGTCTGCCAGTTCCTGGGCGCTCGCGGCATGCTGGTGGAGGATCCCGCCCTGCACCGGGACGCGGATCAGGTGTGGATCGAGTCGGCCCTGGCCGCGCTGCCGGAGCCGGTCGCGAGCGAAGTACGCACCTGGGTGAAGGCCCTGCGCGAGCAGGGCCCGCGAGGGCGAGCCGCGCGGGTACGACGGCATCCGCCACTGCCTCAGCAACCTCCAGCCCGTCCTCACTGCCTGGACCACGACCGCCGGCGTGACCTCGCTGAGGGAGATCACCAAGGACCAGGTGGAGAACGCCGTGGACGGGTGACCGGCTACGCCCGCCGTGGGCTGGCCACGGCCATGCGCAGCCTCTTCCGCGCGCTGAAGCGTGAACGCGTGATCTTCCGCAACCCGGCCCGGGACCTCCCGGTCGGCGACATCAAGGGCATCCCGAAGTCCATTCCCTCTGACCTCCTGATGGGGCTGCTCGACCAAGCGACGACCGTTGTGGCCCTCGCCGCCGTCCACGCGCTGCCCGGCAAGGAGATCCAGACCCTGCACACCACGGGCCTGGATCTCTCCCGGGGCACCCTCGAAGTCCGGCGCGGTCTGTTGCGGCACACCCGCTACCTGGAGGAGCTCACCCACCAACTCGCCGCCGACTGGACGACCTACCGCCACCACCGCTGGCCAGCCTCGTCCAACCCCCACCTGCTGGTCAGCCAGAAGAGCGCGGTCGACCCCGACCACCCGGCCGTCAGCATCGGCACCCTGAGCGGAGCCCTTCCCCGCGGGCTGACACTGAGCGGCCTGAGACAAGACCGCATCCTCAACGAAGCAGCCGAAAGCGCCGACCCGCTCAGGCTGATGCGGCTGTTCGGCATCACCGAGCAGACCGCCATGCGTTTCGTCACCGCCGCCCACCCCGAACGAACCGCCAAGCTGCCCAGGTAGCCCGCCTGGTTCAGCTCTGGAGGGTGGCGAGCCAGCCAGTCACCAGGCGGTTGACCTCGCCGGGGCGCTCCTGCTGGATCCAGTGGCCGCAGCCGTCCAAGAGGTGTGAGGCCGACAGGCCGGGGAGGGTGGTGGGGTAAGCGTCGATGGCGTCGGACATCCAGGTGGTGGAGGCGTCCAGGGCGCCGCCGATGAACAGGGACGGCTGCTTGATCGGGGCTCCGCGGTGCGGGGCGAGGTCTTCCCAGTCTCGGTCCATGTTTCGGTAGCGGTTGAGTGCGCCGGTGATCCCTGTGCGCTCGAACTCCCCGGCGTAGACGTCGAGGTCGTCCTCGCTCAGCCAGGCCGGGAGGACCCCCGTGAGGAAGCGGTCGCGCAGCCGGCCGCCGCCGCGGGCTACGAAGTGCGGGTCGGGCTCGCCCTGGGCGGGCATGGTGTCGGCGGACAGGGCCGCGTAGAAGCCCGCGAGCCAGCCCCGGACGTCGGGCTCGATCTCCGCCTCGGCGCGGCCGGGCTCCTGGAAGTAGGAGACGTAGAACTCCTGCTCGGGGCCGCCGATCTGGCCGAAGATGTCGGTGGGGCGGGGGCCGCCGGGCGGCGCGTAGGGGACGCTCAGCAGGCCGACGGCGCGGAAGACCTCGGGGTGGAGCAGGGCGGAGGCGGCGGCGATGTTGGAGCCCCAGTCGTGGCCGACGATCACCGCGTTCTCCTCGCCGAGGGCGTGCACGGCGGCGACGTTGTCCTCCACCAGGTCGAGCATCCGGTAGGCGCCGGTCGCCTCCGGCTTGGAGGAGCGGCCGTAGCCGCGCACGTCGATCGCCACCGCGCGGTGGCCGGCCGCGGCGAGGGCCGGGAGCTGGCGGCGCCAGGAGTACCAGGACTCGGGGAAGCCGTGCACGAGCAGGACCAGCGGGCCGGTGCCCTGCTCGACCAGGTGCAGGCGCCCGGCCGGGGCCTCGACGGTGCGGTGGCGGAGCTCGGCGGTCGGCTCGGGCTGCATGGGCTTCTCCTCGGATCGCGGGTGGACGCGGCGACCCATCGATCATGCGGTGCGGCACCCGCCCGACGCGATCAGCCTTGCCATTCGGGCAAAATCGCAGGACAGAGTGGTGGAGCGGCACGGCTAGAGGGAGCGGGATAGGTGGCAGTCGACGACGTGGACGGCACGCTGGCCGCGATGGGGCCCCGGTTGCGGGCCGCGCGCGAGCACCACGGCGCGACGCTCGCCGGTGTCAGCTGCGCGACTGGCATCTCGACCAGCACGCTGTCCCGGATCGAGACCGGCCGGCGCAAGCCCACCCTGGAGGTGCTGCTGCACCTGTCGAAGGAGTACGGCGTCTCCCTGGACGAGATGGCTGGCACCGCACCCGCCCCCACGGCCGAGCCGCGCGCTACGGCGCCGCTGAGCTTCGGCGACGACAAGGCGGTGCTGCCGTTGACCCGGTACGTCGGCGGCCTGCACGCACACAAGCACGTCCTGCCCGCCCTCGAGAACCCGCCCGCGCGGCCCCGTCAGGTCTCCCACGACGGCCACGAGTGGCTGTGCGTCCTGTACGGGCGGCTGTGGCTCGCGCTCGGCGACCAAGACCTCATCCTGACCCCCGGGCACGTCGCCGAGTTCGACACCCGCACCCCGCACGGGGTGGCGAACGCCAGCCCCGGCGGTCCGGTCGAGTACCTGATCATGTTCGGACCGCAGGGTGAGCGCCTACGGCCGCGCACCCCTGCAGCCGCTGGTCGCGGGAGCCGCCAGCCGAATCGCGCCCAGGCTGGCCGCGAAGAACAGCCGTAGGATCCGGAACTCGCTCCGACAAGACAGCGAAATCACGACCTGCACGTAGGTTCCCGGCCAAGGGCCGCCCAGATTCCTGGAACTCGCGCGCTACCTCCCGCACCGCACAGAAGATCCGCCGCCAGGAACCGGGCCACCGGTATACCCAGGAGCAGCTCATCGCGCTCGGAGCTCCGCGGCCGCGGCCCGGGGCCGACCCCGCCCTGTGGCTGCGCGAGGCCCTGGCTGCAGTTGGCACCCGCAACGTCCCTCACCGCGGCGCCCACCGCTGGCTCTTCCGCCTCGGCCGCACCCCGGCTCGGTCTGCCAGCACAACGACCCCACCCCAAGCAGCCCGACCTCGAGCACGTCGTTTCCTGAACGCCTCGTGTCGCAGCCCTGAGGTCTGTGCCCGCCCGCACGTCCCTCTCGCCGCCCCGTTCGGCAGACCGTCTGAAAGGCATACTGAGTGTTATGGCCACCGTCACTGAGCTCCTTCTGCAGCTCGCCGCCGAGTCCGCAACGTCCGCGGATGCACGGCTGCGGCGGCTGCTGTACGAGGGCAACGCTCTTTACCACCAGGGGCTTGAGGAGGCACGCAGCGAGCTTTCGGATCGCTCCCTCGAGCTGTCCACCAACCAGCTGTGCCTGGACAGCGAGCAGGCCGGCTTCCCCGGTGCCGAGAATCGGGAGGAGGCGTTGAGCCGGCTGGCTCTGGCCTCGTGGCAGCACACGCCGGGTGCGATGGCGTTCGAGGAACTGGCTGCACATGCTGCGCGCCAGGGTGTCTGCCTCCTCGAAGAGACGTATTAACGCGCCACAGCCGTCGGGAATGGTTGCGCCAGCCGCTGGACACCCCTCCGGAATTGCCGCCATTATGGGTTTTGGGCCGGAGGGGCCGGCCCGTCTCGCTCAGAAGGATGCGACCACCGTGGCCGGCAAGCCGAAGAAGCAGGACCCCGTCGACTCCAAGGAGCTCGGCGTGGAACTCGGTCTCAGCGTCGGTCGCATCAACTCGCTCTACGCCGACCGCGCCGACAACGGATTTCCTGAGCACGTCGACATGCGCGGCCGCGCGAGGCTGTGGGACCGCGCCGCGGTCTGTGCCTGGTACGAGAGCAGGGAACCCTCGCGCCTGCAGCAGCACTCGCTGGCCGGCGGCGATCCGGATGAGCTCCTGAACGCCGCCGAAGTCGCGAAGGCGCTCGGCTACAAGAACCGCAGTCAGATCACCACCTACCAGATCGAGCATCCGGGCTACTTCCCCGAGCCCGATCAGGTGGAGGAGCTCGGCACCTACAAGCGGCAGAAGTGGCGCCGGCAGACCATCGCCAACTGGCTCGCCACCCGGCCGGGCAAAGGCAAGCGGACCGGCGTAACCCGTCAGGCACCGCCCCTGCCCGACGTACCGGCGAACGGCGACCCCGGCGAACTACTGGCAGGAACCCAGGCCGCGGCGCTGCTCGGCTTCAAGAGTCTCAACTCGTTCAGCAGTTCACTTTCCCAGGGCAACCTTCCGCTCCTGGAGGAGACCGACGGGGTCACCGACCGGGGGAAGCGGGCATGGACGCGCCGGCGCATCCTCGAGCAGAAGGCGCAGCGCGGCTGACGAGGCAGGTACGTACACCGCTTCCACAATCGCGGTTTTCGGGTATGGGGCTCGTTGTCCCCGCTTGGGCCCGGAAACTGCACGATGGCCGGTATGACGCGGCTCGCCACCACGTCCCACGCCGGGCTTCAACCCGGCGCGAACCGGCCATCGCTCACGGAGCCCCGCCCAACCGGGCGGGGCTCCACCTGTTGAGCATGCGACTGCTTGGAGGACCATCTCGTCCACGCCTGTCAGCCAGCGCTGCCGCATCTTGACGATGGCCAGCTCGAAGGAGCCCTCCCAATCGCGGGGCACCTCGATCTCGACGAGCCCAAGGTCCGTCAGCACCGTCTTGGACCGGGTGCCGTTACGGGAGTTGCCGCCGTCCTTGCCGGCCGGATCATGCTTGCCATAGCCGAGATGGTCGGTGATCTCGCCCTCCAGGGCGGCCTCCAGAACCTTCTTCGTCATCTGCCGCAGCAGCCCGCCCCCACCGGTCAGCCGCAGCCCCTCGTTGCGGACCTGCCCGCCGAGCTGGTCGATCAGTTTCTGCCCGACCGTCGCGGCCTCCGGCGACGGATCCGCCTGGTCATCGGTGGCCACGAACTCGGTCACGGTGCCAGTCACTTGATGTCTCTTCCATGATCATCAATTGCACCGGTGCGCGTACAGACCCTGGTGGTGCGTGAAGCAGAAATACGGATGCGCATGGTCGAAGGGCTCTCGCGCGATGGCCACTGGCAAGCTTCGAGCATCTGATGGCGCTGCTGGCGACGCACGCAGTGGCCGCGGGCCTGAAGGAGGCGCGCATCTACGCGGCCGCCCTGCGTGAGCAGATCCTGCACCAGGTGACCGGTCACGGACTGGACGCCGGCAAGGGCGGCGAGCATCTGTGGATGGACGCGACGATGGCAGGCGCGCGTTTCGGACCACCGGGATCGTAACCACGGAAGGCGGAGCCGGCCTCCTGAGGTACTGGGTGCCGATCATGTACCTGGCGAGGCTCGCCAAAGCCCACCTCGGTCTGGGTGACGTCGACGCCGCCGCGGCCACCGCACACGACGGTCTCGTTGTGTGCGCCGCTATGACCAAGCGGTACGGCACATTGGCGGCAAACTGTGGCGTTGGGCTCGGACGAGATTTTGACCGTCATCCGCGCTGGGCAGGGGTCACCATTCACGCGTCGCTGACACGTCCCCCTACCCTCCCGAGCCTCGCGAGCGTGCGGTGTGCATGGTCACGCTTCGGTGTCCCCGACACGCTCGCGCTCCGCAACGCCCGGCGCAATCCTCGACGCATGGCCTCCACAGCCTTCGCCCTGATGCTCGGGCTCTCCTTGGTCACCGGTCCGACCGTGCGGCGACTATCGCCGACTACGAAATGGTCGTGCCCTAGGCCGCATCGCCCTCGCGCTTGCTGCAGCCGGAGGCATAGCATCCCTTCCGAAGATGAAGGCGACATAGGGGGCATACGGCTCATCGTGGAGGCCGGTACTGAGAGCAGTCAGACTCCGCGGATCCGCACCCCGGCAGGGTGAGGCACAGTTCGGCGGTGCTGCGGATACTCGGTGTTGTGAACAAGTACGGACAGCTCGCCGACTTCCTCCAGGCACGCCGTGGCCTTCTGCACCCCGAGGACGTCGGGTTGCAGACCTACGGCGAGCGGCGCCGGGTGCCGGGGTTGCGGCGGGAAGAGCTGGCGATGCTCGCGGGCATCAGCGCGCCCTATTACGCCCGGCTTGAGCAGGGCCAGTCGCGCAACGCCTCGCGCGAGGTGCTCGACGCGATCGCAACTGCCCTGCGGCTGGATGAGTCCGAGCGGGCCCATCTGCACGAACTCGCCCGTGCGCCGAAGCGCGGCAGAGCCGCTCCTCGTCCTCGTCCCGAGCGGATCACCCCGGCTACCAGTGCGTTGCTGTCAGCTCTCGAGGGCACACCCGCCATCGTCATGGGCCGCCGTAGTGACGTCCTGGCCTGGAACACGCAGGGACACGCGCTGTTCGCCGGCCATGTCGACCGGGACAGCCCCGCTGAACCGGGCGGTCGGCCGAACATGGCGAAGCTGGTGTTCCTGGACGCGCACACCCGGGACCTCTATACCGATTGGCCCGCCAAGGCCAGGGCCGTGGTCGGCAACCTGCGACTGACGGCCGGCCGGTATCCGGAGGACCCACTGCTGGCCGGACTCATCGGCGAACTGAGCATGCGCAGCACGGAGTTTGCGGGCATGTGGGCCGATCACCGGATTCTGGCCTGCGACGTCGCCGACTACGAGATGCACCATCCCACGGTCGGGGCCCTGAGCGTCACCCAGCAGACACTGCAGAGTCCGCAAGGAGACGGGCCAGCCGTGGTGATCGCCACAGCCACTCCGGGATCCCCCTCCGCGACAGCCATCAGTCTCCTCGCCCACGGGGGCCGGCCGAGCGAGACAGCCCAAACCCGCAGGGCCGCCCAATCCCGCCCCTCCTGACCTGAGAAGCCCCTCCTCAAGCTCCTTTAACGGCCGAGGACGCTCTGAGCGCACGTAATTGGCGCCGCATCCCACCTGCATCTGCCGGGCTCCAAATACCTCCCGGCCCATCCCCTGGCCGCGGCATGTCCGCATGCCTGAAAACAAAGAAGGAACCCATGCGCAAGCGAAACAGCCTCCTCGCAACGACCGCGGTGATGGCCGCGGCGGCCCTCGCGGTGGCCTTCCCGGCCGACGCCACCCCGGCGGCCCCGAAGCCCCTGAGTCACGTTCGGATCACGAACCACTTCGACCTGGCCGCGGGGCAGATGCCCGAGAACATCGCGCTGCTGCCCGACGGCAAGGCCAACGTGACCTTCGCAGGCAGCCGCCAGATCGCCCAGATCACCCCAGGGGGCAGCACCCGCGTCCTGGCGACCCTGCCCGCACCCGCCGACGGCGGAGTCAACACCCCCGCCCTCGGATTCCCCCTCACCACCGGCATCGTCCAGGCTCCGGACGGAAGCACGTACGCGCTGTACGCGACTGGCACCGCCGACCTGACGGGCCTGTGGCGGCTGACCCCCGGCACGGCGCCGAAGCGCATCGCGGCACTGCCCGCGAACGGCCTGCCCAACGGTCTGGCGCTCGACCCGCACAGCAAGCAGCTCTACCTCACCGACTCGGTGCTCGGCACCGTATGGACCGTCCCCCTTTCCGGGGGCAGGCCCTCCGCCTGGTCCACCGCGCCCGAGCTCGCTGCGACCGGCTTCCTCGGAGCCAACGGCGCGAAGGTGCACGACGGCGCGCTCTGGGTGAGCAACCTCGACAAGGGCACCCTCGTGCGCATCCCGATCCGTTACGGAAACCGGGCGGGCATTCCGCAGGTGAAGGCAACCGGCCTGGCCGGTATCGACGACTTCGCCTTCACCGGGCGCGGCAACGAGGTGCTCGCCACCCTCGACGCCCCCAACAAGGTCGTACTCATCCAGCCCGACGGCACCAGCACCACCGTTCTGGACACCGGCGACGGACTGCAGAATCCCACATCCGTCGCACTGCGCGGCAACGAGGTGTACGTCCTCAACGCCGCCTACACCACGGCCAAGGACCCCAACCTCCTGCTCGCCCGCCTGCAGGACCAGCGCTAGATCCAGATCGGCTCCGGGCCGCCTTGGCACGACTGCACGAGAAGAACGACAGATACAGGAGCAGCGTTCATGAGCGACATCACTCTCGGCGACGTCGAGGTGACCACGGCGACCCGCTCCCACCCACAACCGGTGCGGCTCATCGAGGCCTATCGCACAGCACGGCCCGAAGCATCCTTCGGCGGGCTGCGGGCCGCCGTCATGGGCGATGCCGCGTTCGGCGCGGGCAGCAGGGCACTGGCCGACGCGCACGCCGCCCACCTTCAGTCCCGCACCTACAGCTACGAGTTCGCGTGGAGCTCCCAGGCCGTGGGAGGAGATCTCGGCGCCGCCCACACGATGGAACTTCCCTTCGTCTTCGACCGCACCCATCTCCCCCAACTGCACGGCCCTCACGGCCTGCTCGGACCGAAGCGGCCTCCCGCAGATCTCGCCTCCCGCATGCATAGGGCATGGGTCCGGTTCGCCCGGACAGGCGACCCCGGCTAGGAGCCGTACACCAACGAACGCCGAACCACCATGCGCATCGATGGCAAGTGGACCCAGGTCGAGGACCCCCGCAGTCAGGAACGACGAGCCTGGGCCTGAGTACGGACGGCTCATCCAGCGCTCGGAGCCGCTGATCACCTGGCGGCCATCACCCTCATGTCCAGCCGAAGCTTCCGCAGAAGCGGACGGCCGGCCTCCTGCGAGGCTCAGCGCGACTGATCATCCCGGTCCTGACGGTCCGCAGTCCCGCCAAGAGGTCGCGAGGCACTCGAAACCGGCTTCATTGGCGCACCACCGCCCCGGCTCCTGCTGGTCCCATCGGGCTGTGTTGGTGCCGGTGGGCGTCCGTCACGTGCACAGGCCGTGCGGGACCTCTACGCCCCTTGTGCGGGGTGGCGTAGCCCGTGGCCTCCATGTGCGGCACAGCTTTGCCCGCAGCTCCATCGGCGGATTGACTTCTAAGCTAAGCGTGATAGCTTTTAGCTAACAACGTTAGCCACTGAGCCAGCAGGCCACATGGGGGTAGTCGTGACGGAGTTCCTGAACGTCGAAGGCGGGACCATCGCGTACGAGGTGAGCGGCGTCGCCGGGCCGCTGGTGGTGGTCGCCCACGGCATGGGCGACAGCCGCGACGCCTACCGGTTCTTCACCCCCGCCCTGGTGGAAGCCGGGTACCGCGTCGCCGCGGTGGACCTGCGCGGTCACGGTGAGTCCAGCGTCGGGTGGGCGTCCTACACCCGCACCGACCTGGCGGGTGACCTGATCGCCCTGGTGAAGCACCTCGGTGAGCCTGCGGTGCTCGTCGGCCACTCCATCGCCGGCGGTGCGGTGACGATCGCCGCGGCCAAGGCCCCGGAGCTCATCACCGCAGTGGTCGAACTCGCGCCCTTCACCCGCAAGCAGGAGGTCCGGCTCGGTGACCTGCGGGTGGCCGGCTACCGCCGCGGCGTGACCCATCTCATGGGCACCACCATCCTGGGCAGCACCCGGCAGTGGGCCAAGTACCTGGACGTCGCCTACCCCGGCAACAAGCCTGCGGACTTCGACACGCGCATGGGGCAGATCACCGCGATGCTTCAGGAGCCCGGCCGGATGAAGGTCCTGCAGGCGATGGGCAAGATCTCCCCCGCCGACGCCGGTGAGCAACTGGGCAATGTCACCTGCCCGGTACTCATCGTGCAGGGCACTCTCGATCCCGACTGGGCCTCGCCGCAGGCCGAGGGAGAGGCGATCGTCGCCGACCTGCCGACCGGTCTGGGCCGGCTGGAGATGATCGAGGGCGCCGGTCACTACCCGCACGTCCAGTTCCCACAGCAGACCCTCGCCGCGGTCCTGACCTTCCTGGCCGGCGTCGGTGCCTAGGGCAGGCCTGGACGCGGCCACGATCGTCGCCGCCGGCGCCGAGCTCGCCGACGAGATCGGCTTCAGCGAGCTGACCATGGGACGGCTGGCCGAGCGACTCGGGGTGCGCGCCCCCTCTCTCTACAAGCACATCGCCGGCCAGGACGACCTCCACCGGCGCATCGCGGGGCTCGCCTTCGACGAGGCCGCCGTCGCGATCGGCACGGCCATCCAGGGCCGCGCCGGGCGCGACGCCCTGGCCGCCGCTGCCAGCGCGCTCCGCGACTTCGTGCTCACCCACCCCGGCCGCTACGCGGCCACCCTCGGTCTCACGCCGACCGGTCCCGACGACCCGGTCATGCTCGCCGGCAGACGAGGAATCGGACCCTTCGAAGCAGTGCTGCGGGGATACGACATCCCCCCGCAGGAGATGACCCACGCGCTGCGGGCGGTGCGCAGCGTCTTCCACGGCTTCGCCCACCTGCAGGCATCCGGCGGATTCCAGTGGTCCACCGACGTCGGCGAAAGCTTCGAGTATCTCATCGACCTCGTCGACCGTGGCCTTCGCTCCACCGCCGCCGAAGACTCCACCGATCATCACCGGTAGACAGCATGCTCGCCGGACCGCCAGCCCCCTTCCCCGCCCCCGCCAGAAGTGGAACCCGTCATGGACGCAGTGCTCACCGCCGTCATCGACATCGACGCCACCGCGGAAGAGGTGTGGAACGTCCTCACCGACTTCGCCACCTGGGGCGAGTGGAGCAACTTCTCCGCAGCCGAGGGAACCGCTCACGTGGGAAGCAAGCTCACCATGCGCATGCCGGGCATGACCTTCAAGCCCACGGTCACCGTCGCGACTCCGGGCCAGGAGCTGCGGTGGGCCGGTACGCTCGGCACGAAGCGGCTCTTCCACGGCCAGCACTCCTTCATCCTTACCCCCAACCACGACGGCACCACCCGCCTGACCAACCGCGAGGAATTCTCCGGAGCCTTGGTCACCCTGACCCGGCGGTTGCTGAAAACGCCCGAGCACGACGGGTACGCCGCGTTCAACACGGGCCTCAAGCAGCGAGTGGAAAGCAACACCGAGCACAGAGCACGGTGACGAGGTTCTCGCCACCGCGATCCGGCCGGCTCCTGCACCACTGCGACGTCGCCGCGATCAACGGGCCCAGCTACCGACTCAAGAACCGCCTCAAGGCCATCGAACGGGACACCAACGTGGCCTGACCGTCAAGCGCTACGCGCGGACCCGGGAACCCGAAAACTTGCGCCGAGCCCCTCGCTACCGGCCCACCCTGGTCGACCCCTACCGGGAACATCTTCGCCAGCGCCGTTCGGAAGACCCGGCCGGGCCGAGTGGGCCGGTACCCGCGCACTCGCGGAGCTGCAAGCGCGCCTGTACGGGGTCCGCCGGTTCGAGGTGGTCCGCGCGTCGGGCCCCGATCTCCTGTCCAGGCCGCGGAAGCCGAGGTCCGCGAGGGCGCCGAGGCCGGCGGCGCGCAGGTGGGCCAGGATGTGGTTGTGGCGGGCGGCGGTGATGTCGTGGGTGCGGCCGGGCCGAGCGGCGGATATCCAGATCAGGCGGCCGCGTTCGTCGGTAAAGGCGAGAAAGTGCAGGCCGTGATGGTGGTGTTTGCCGGAGTAGTTCCGCCGGTTGGCCTTGCCGGTGCGACGTTGGGTGGGGATGAGGGTGCCGTCGATCAGGACCACCTCCCCGCCCTGCTTGGCGACCTTCTTCAGGGCGCGGTCCAGGCGCGGTGCCTGGGCTGCGAGCAGGGTGATCAGCTCGTCGCGCCAACGGCGCACGGTGGACTCGGACACGTTGTTGCCGCCGGCCATGTCGGCCAGGCGCTGATCGTGCCGCAGCACGGCCAGGACGATCACCACGATGCGGCCGGGCGGCAGGATCCGCCACCTGGACCGTATCTCCTTCTGATGGCGGCGCAGCAGACCGGCGAGGTGGTTGACGGTGTGCGTGGACAGAGGCAGACGGCACTCGTAGACAAGCGTGCTCGAGTCCTCGGCACGTCCTTTGGTTTTCGGCACACAATTCCAACGGCCGCCGGGGGCACCGCGGTTACCATCGCGCCGGACTGCTCCGGGCGACAGCGTCCCGGTCACAGGCGGGTGGTGAACCGGCCGTCGGGCAGGTTGCGCAGCCAGCCGCGATCAACGAGCCCGACCAGTCTCCCGCGCAGCGGTTCCAGCTTGGCCCGCACGCTGACGTCGACTCCCGGCATCTCGCCGACATGCCGGGCCATGACGGGTCCGGCAGCCTGCCGCACAGCGGCGAGGATGCGCTGATAGTCCGGCGGGAGCATGGTCTCCTCCAGGCCAGGCTCGCGGTGCGGAATCAGCATCACCGACCGTCCACCTGCCCGGGCATCGGCGCGGCTGAGGCGCGCTCGTCGGCGAGTTGTTCGCTCACCCGCTCCAGGACCCGCTCGGCGCCGGCAAGTTCGTCCCGCTCGGCCCGCACCTCCGCCAACTGCTTGGCCAGCTGTTCTTCGAGCTCGTCCAGTTCCGCACCGCGCGGTGATCCGTTCCAACAGCTGGGGATCCATGCACTGGATCGTAGGAGGCCACCCGGCCTCAGCGAGCGGGAACCGCAGAGCTGCCCACTCCTACTCGGCGGCCTCCCGCACGTCCCTCACCCGCGCTGGCTGTCGGCGCCCTCGCGTCGCCGTCGATTCACGTAGCGGTACAGGCCGTCCCCCAACGCCATCCTGCCGCCGAGAAAGCGACCTGGATTGGCCAGCAGGTTCCGTCGGCCTCGACGTCGGAACGACGGTGAAGGCGCCCCACACCGGATCGTCCACCCGGCGCCCTTGAAGGGCGAGTGCCGTACGCCGGGCCGCATCCATGCTGGAGACGTCATGCTTCGTGATCGGGGTCGAGCACCACCATAAACCTGTTGCCTTCCGGATCCGTCATAAGCGCGTGCACGCAATCGTGAGGTTCCACGAGAGAGGCGCCCTTGGCGATCAGCGTCTGAACCTGTTCGGCGATCGTTCCGACAAGGACGGTGACGACCGGTAGCACAGCCGGAGATTCCGCTTCGCCAACGCTGTACCCACCCCAACCCGGGATGCCGCCCCAGAACCTGATCATTTTCTCTGGGTCTACTGCTTCAAAATGAACGTGCATGCTGCTGTCTCACTTTCATCTGTGCGACCGAAGCCGAAAACGGCCTACCGAATCAATCCGGCAGGCCGTTATGGGTGAACGGACTTCAGCAGTCGATCACGGTGTTGTGCGTGTCTGCGATTCCGGGTTCGCTGAAGCGTCCGTGGTACTCGACCTGCAAGGTCACCTGAGTGTTGTACGTCTCCCTTTCGCCATCATGCACGCACGTGAGCCCTGGAGTGGTGTAGCGCCCGCTGCACCTCGCCCACCCGCTGTCCTTGTGCTTCACCGCGCGCCAGTACCCGTCGCGCACGTACTCCTGAAGATCGACCTGGACCCGGCACTGGTCGGGTGCCGGAGTTGAGCAACCCGTGTAATGGCCCTGGGCGTACAGCGGGCCGCCATGGGTGACCTGGAACGGTTTCTCACCCTGGAACGTGCACCACACGGGAAAGGCAGCAGTCCTCGCGACGGCCCTTCCCGTGCTGCCGCTCGGATCAGCCGACGCCGCGGCAGCCGGCACCAGCAGGGCCCCCGCCGCGAGAAGCGGGACGATAAAACGCGCCTTCACTTTTCCCCTAAGAAAAATCGAATGCATGTCGCATCATCGACCAGCCTCATAGGTTCACAGGCGCCACACAAGACCCGCGGCGCGAACTTCCCGCTGTTTGTCCGGTTCCCAGTCGTGGAATTGACCGTTCCCTCCCATCCGCTGGCAGCGGGCCGGTAGAAAACGACGAAGCCCCCGCCGGCCCAGAGGCTGACAGGGGCTGCCTGTGCGGTCTAGTGATCACAGATGCACGTGCGGATCACCTCGTTCCGCTCCTACGCCTGCTCGGGCGTCGACTTGTTTCGGGCCGTTGGTGAACGCCTCGACCGTCCGCTCCAAGGCGTCCGGACGGTTCAGCCGCTGAGCGTGATCCGGGGACGCCTCAGGCGTCTGCTCCCCCCGCTCTGGGCGTTCGGCCGAACCGGTGTCGGTGCTGGTCCCGGCGTACAACGATGCCAAGTGCATCGAGAACCTTGCTCTCGTCCGAGCAATAGACGACAGCGGCGCTGCCATCGGGCTGGAACGTGACCTGGCGGTCGAAGTAGCGGGTGGTCCCCGGCTGGTCCGCGTGGTCGTGTACCACCTGTTCGGCTGGGCCTGGCGGCGAAGCAGCCACCGAATTGGCAACAGCGTGAGGAAAGCAGCCGGGGCCCAGTCAACCGCTGACAGACGATCTACTCCACAGACTCCCGACCCATGACCAGCGTAAGCACGCTGAGTACCGGTCACACCAGCTCTTTGACCTGCGACTTCAAGTTGGCGGAGGCTCACTGAGCTCTTTCCAACCTCCCATGCCAGCTGGACAGTTGGGATGACAGACAGATGAAACCCCTGGTAGACGGGTTTTCGACCAAGAGAACCGTCTCCACCAGGGGCTTCGCATGCTTGTCTACCCGTCCGGCATCGACGTGTCCAGCTCTGCCCTGCGCTTCCTCGCCGCCCGCCTGAGGGAACACCGCCGTGCTCTCGGAACCCGATGGCGGCGCCTGAACGCAGGCCGACAGGCCCTGCTCACCCTCGCCCACCTGCGTAACGGCCAGCCCTACGCCCAGCTCGCGGCCGGATTCGGGATCGGCACGACCACCGCCTACCGATACATCACCGAGGCCGTCAACCTCCTGGCCGCCCTCGCCCCCACCTTCACCGAAGTCGTACGAGCGGCGTCGACGAAGGCGTACGTGATCCTGGACGGGACGCTCCTACCCATCGACCGAATCGCCGCCGACCGCCCGTTCTACTCGGGCAAACACAAGAAGCACGGCATGAACGTGCAGGTCATAGCCGATCCGAAGGGTCGTCTGATGTGGGCTTCACCAGCCTTGGCCGGCGCCGTCCACGACGTCAGAGCCGCGCGCGAGCACAGCATCATCGAGGCCCTCGCCGAGGCCAGCATCACCTGCTGGGCAGACAAGGGCTACCAGGGCGCAGGCGGCACGGTCCGTCTCCCCTACCGCGGCCGATGGGACAGCCTCTCCACCGGCCAGCAGGCCGTCAACCGGTCCCATGCGAAGATCCGTGCACTGGTCGAGCAGGCCATCGCCACCCTCAAGTCCTGGCGCCTCCTCCGTAAACTCCGTTGCTCGACGACCCGGATCACGAGCCTCGTCCAAGCCGTCCTGGTCCTCCAGCTCGCTGCCACGGGCTGAGATCAACCCGCAGCATTCACCAGATCCGTCAATTCGGCCTCGGTCGTCCCGGCCCGCAGACGGACGTCGAAGTTGTAACCCTCGTCGCAAAACACCAGGTCAAGGTCTGTGGGTACCAGCCTGCGGAAGACGATCGCCAACCAGATGGCGTCTTCCTGCCAGACGTCCATGTACAGGCAGGTACCGTCCTCGTGCAGATACGCCTCACCTGGGCCGTTCCCCGTCTTGAACTGCCATATGAGGCTGCGCACTTCGCTGTGGTGCATCGAGTCGATCTCGACCTCAGACCACCGGGCACGGATCGCGTCTGTCAGCGCACCCCGATCGATGTGCCATCCGCCCGCATCACCCTCGACCACCGCCAAGAACGTCATAGCCAGGGTCTACCAGATGTCCGTGACACAGCCCCGATCGGCTGTCGCCTGAAGTTGGAATGGGCTCACTGTGTCGTCCTTCCTTGGCTCGTCATGCGGAGGTGCACGTCGCACAGCGCCCATCGCCGTCGGGGTGCGCGCGCCTGCGGGTGGGGCCCGGTCAGGTGCGGCACAGGGGCCAGTCGAGGCAGGCGGGGCAGAGGTCCTGGCCGTGGGCTTTGCCAGGCCTGCCGCAGCCGGCGCACTCGGTCAGTGCTCTGAAGGTGAGGGCTTGGCTGACCGTTCGCGGCTGGTGTGACGCCTGGTCGCTGTCCGGCTGTCCGGGCATGGGGGCGGCCGCTGTCCAGGCTGGTGGTGGGGGAAGGGCAGCGGCGACTCGGATCCGGGCGCTCACGATGGCGCCCACCGACGTGTGGATGTCGTCGGGCAGTGGCCGGCCGGTGACGACGTGCTCGATTTGGGAGGGGCTCCAGCCCAGGCCCAGCATCTGGGTCACTGTCGCTCCCTGGTCGACGAGGGTCGGTCCGGTGAGGAGGTAGAGAGTGCCGTGCTCCGATCGACAGCAGTACGGCGATGCCCGGTGAGAGCTGGCCGAGGGGTGGCTTTTCGTCCCGGTGTCCGGGGTTGGGCGTGGCGTGTCCTCCTCGCGCGTGCTCGCGCGCGCTCGCGATGGAGGGACGGACGGATCCGGTGTTCTGCTCGATGGTCTTCTTGCTCCTGGTGTTCTTTGGGGCACTGCCGCCCAGTGATGGATGGTCCTGTGGTGGATTTCCCGATCCTGGTGGTGGCCTGCGGGTCTTCTGTCGGGTTGGCGGCGTGGGGGATGCGGATACCCCGACGAGGTCGTCGAGGGGAGCGGGCATGTCGGTGATCGCGTAGACGGCCTCGGCGAGGGTGCCGTCCTCCCGGCGTGTTCGCTCCCGGGTGAGGTAGCCGAATCGCTCCAGCTCCTTCAACCCGGTGGAGACCGCGCTGGTCCCCTCGGTGCCGCTGCGCGCGAGCATCGCCACCGTGACCCGCCAGCCGTCGCGGTGGGTGGAGATGAGTCCGAACAGGCCTTTGGCCTTGAAGGAGATCCGTGGGTCACGAAAGTGCGCGTTCGCGATCTGGGTGAACCGGTCTCCCGCCATCGCACCGCGCCTGATGCCGGCGCCGAACGCTTTCACCAGGTACCCCCGGAAGAGCGCTCCGGGACTCGACAGCCGACACGCGGCAGTCGGCTGGCGCAGGCGACGTGCCGTACTGCGGCGTTCAATTGGGTTGCTGAGTGCGCGAAGTCCATGTGTCGACCTCAGCGCGCCGGCCCCACCGATCTGGCACCTGCCAGACCCACCTGCGCATCACGATCCGGCGACAGCAGCAGTGGTGGACAGGAGGACCCTCCTGTCAGGCCGCGGCTCACCGTGCATCTGCCCGCGCGTTAGTCGGATTGAGAGTTGCGCACTGGGGATTCGAGGGTGCGCGATCAGGAGCCGGACGGTCCGCGAGTTCCATTCCCCCTCACGGACGCCCGGGTCCCGGGCCGGGTGCTCGCCGAGGCCGCGGAGACGGCGCACGCCGGCCGCGGGCCGAGGCCCCCGGCGATCCGGTCGATTTGGAGCCGGGCAGCCTGCCCGGGCCACGGCGTCGTGTCGGTCGGCGCGCTGTGCATGCTCGCAGGCCGCCGCGCCACGCGTGCCGTGGAGGGGTTCGAGGGAACGGCGACCAGGAGCTCGGGGAGCTACTCCAAATGCCGGGTGGCCCGTTCGACGCAGCCAGCACAGTGCGGGGGCCCCAGGTGACGGGGACGTCGTGTGCGGTGCCGGCGGCCTTGAGGAGGTGCTCGGCCCTGCGCCAAGCGGTGTTGCAGACGCCGAAACAGGGGGCGGGACAGCGGGGCGAGGGGTAGGCGAACGGCCCCGCCGGGCTCGGAGAGCGGGCCGTTCACTGTGACGCGATCTGCAGGCACAAGCAGACGCTGCGATCTCGCATCACAAGTCGCAGGAAACGCAAGGAAAGTGAGACAGATGGGGTGTCTGTCGCGCGGCCTCGCTACTCGGCGAGGCCCCACTCCTTCAGCAGCCTTTCAGTGAAGGGGTGTTCCTGCTTTCCGGGAGGGGCGCACTCCGGGCAGAGGCTGACGGGCCTGGTGCCAGACCAGCCCCGGAGTCCTTGGAAACAGGTCACGCCCGCACAGGTGTCACTCTCTCGCCTCAGGCGACGGACCTCGGCTTCCGCCACAGCGCGCAGGCGTGCGGCTTCCCGGCCCCAGGCGTCGCGCACCTTGGTGCACTCGTCCGGGTCCCAGTACATGTCCTCGAAGACGTCCGGGTCGCCGAACAGTCCTTTCAGGATGTCTTCCGTCACGACGTCGTACCAGCCTGCGGCGAGCGCTGCCTTGACCAGGTCGTCAGCCTCGGTGCTGCCTCCGGCGTTGGCCCGGTCCTCCCTGTGGGTATCGGACCGATCGTGCGCCCAGGCTCGAGCCATGTCCACGAGGTCGATCGCGCTGCATCGGGCGAGGTGCTCTTCGCAGTGGGTGAACGTGGGGTGGCCGGGGGTGCTGATGCACTCGGAGATCTCGCAAAGGGGCCAGGTGTTCCCTTGGCTGAGGAGCCAGAAGCGTCGCCGCCCGCATGTCAGGACGACGCCCCCTGCCGGGTCGGCGGACTCCACGGTGAGCCTCGCCTCGCGACCGTCCTTCGACAGGAGGCCGGCCAACTCCAGCACCGCACCGTAGGGGACGACCGTTCCGAGGAGCTTCGACTCGAAAGCTGCAGGCGCGTACTCGGGCGGCCAGTCCGCCCAGTCGGAGCGAACGGGCGGGAGGGAGGCGCATTCCGCGAGAAGCGCGCCCAGTTGAAGGCCGACGGGTGCTGCAGCGGCCATCTCACGGGCTACTGCTGTGTAGCGCCGCCCGGAGGCTCGCGCAGCCTCGCGGATGGCGGCCTTGCGCTTCTTGTCCTGCGTCACGGCGGGTCCTTCCGCAGCACGCCCACGCCCATGCCGCAGCAAGGAAAACGATCACGAGTGAAGGGAAAACGCGAGTCTGGGACCCTTGCCCGCTACCCGGCCGCGTGGGAGCTGTGCCGGGAGGAGGTCTGGCAGACGCCGCTGCCGCGAGCAGAGAGTAGCGCACCCTCGGATCCCACGCGGACGGATCGGCCAGTTGCTCACCGGCGGGCCGGTCTGCGGTCGGTGCTGCGCCCGCAGTTGACGGCACCGGCGTCAGGTGCGCTGGGCCTTGATCGCCTTCCCGGCGGCCGGGAGTCGAGGCGCGCACTTGGTCTTGCCGTCGTCTGCGGGGAGGTCTTTCACGAGCTGGGCGACGACCGGGTAGACGTCCTGATGCTCGTGAGTGGCGTCCACCAACTCCGTGGCCGTGTTCGTGGCCGTGAACTCGAGGCCCAGGGCGTCGTCGGAACAGCGGGCCCGGAGCTTGTCGACGAGCGCCTGGACGTCGGCGCGCGAGTGCCGGTGGTGGTCGACGTTGTACAGGTAGCCGGTGGGGTCGCTGCTCCAGGTGGGGGTCGGCGCGGCCGACGCGGACTTCGTGTGGTCGCTGCCCGACGAACAGGCCGTGAGCGCCACCAGGGCTGCTGCGGATACGGCGATGGCACGGACGAGGTTACGCATGGGGCCCCCTGGGTGTGTACGGCAAGGGGAGCATCCTGCCGCGCCGTCGGGTGATCTTTCAGCGGTATCCGCAGAGTCGCCCGGCCGGGGGCATCACGCAGCGGCTTGCGGAGCGATATCGGTGAGCGTCGCTCGGGCGGTGGCCGCGTAGGTGGCCGACTGCTCGATGCCGACGGACCCGCGGCCCTCGAGGAGCGCTGCGGCGCCGGTTGGCTTTGTTCACGAGAACCTCTCGTGAACAAGGCCAGCGGCGGCACCGGAATTGCGCACCGTGCCCGTTGCGGAAGCCGCTCGACCAGTCGCCGCCGCGGCATGGTCGCGCAATGTCGCGCACTGGCCGGCCGCACGCTACGCAATGCGCAGGGCTGCATCCGTTCGCGTTTCGAGCTTGCGAACGCTGCCTCGCACAACTTGATGGACGTCGTTGCCGATCAGGCGGACTTGTGGCGGGCGCCGCCCTCGATGTGGATCGTCTCTCCGGAGACAAAGCCCGCACGCAGGAGCCACATCACCGTGTCGACGACATCGTCGGCCTCGCCGTGGCGTCCGACGAAGGTCCCGGCCGCACTCTTGCTCAACAAACCGGTCTTGTTGTCACCAAGGCGATCCCATGCGCCCGAGTCCACGACACCAGGCGAGACGGCGTTGACCCGTACCGGCGCCAGATCCGCCGCCAGGTGGCGCGTGGCGTACTCGACCGCACCGTTCGTGACGCCCTTGACGAGTGATCCCGGCCCTGGGCGCCAGCCGACAACACCGGAGAACAGCACCATCGACCCGGTCGGCCGCAGTACCGACGCGAAGTGCTTGGCCACCAGCATCGGGCCGACCACCTTCGCCGTGAACGCGGCCAGCAGCTTGTCGCGATCCAGCTCGGTCGCGCGAACATCGTGCGGCGCCGAACCCGTCGTCACGATGTGGTCGATTCCGTCCTTCAGCCGTTCCGCCGCGGCCGCGAGCGTCGACTCGTCCTGCAGATCGACCCGCACCGCGGTGGCGCCGATCTCGCGCGCCAGCAGGTCGGCCGCAGCCAGATCGCGGGCACCGACAACAACCTCGTACCCGTCCTTCGCCGCACGCCTCGCGACAGCCGCGCCGAGCGCCCGTGCACCGCCGATGACCAGGATCCGTTCCATGTTTCTCGACTCCCTTTCGTAGGATCGAGCACTACGGTATGGATTTGATACCGGTATCTTCAACGAAACTGGGAGCAGCGATGGGCAAGGCGTACAACGTGATGGCGGCGACCTGCCCGAGTCGCACGGTGCTGCACCGTATCGGCGCCCGCTGGACGGTGTTCGTCGTCAACGCCCTCGATGACGGACCTCGCCGCTTCACCGAACTGAAGGGGCATATCCAGGGCATCACCCCGAAGGTCCTCACCGAGACCCTGCGCTCCCTGGAAGCCGACGGTCTGGTCAGCCGCCACGAGTACGACGAGAACCCGCCCCGAGTCGAGTACGCCCTGACATCTCTGGGCCGCTCTCTGCTCATTCCGCTCCGCGCCGTACGACTCTGGGCCGAAGAGCATGTCCCGGACATCGAGGCGGCCCGAGCACGCCAGCTGGTTCTCTGACCCGTGAGCCGACTGCCGGAATGGACCTCGGTCGCGGCCGGCGGCCAGGGTCCCGGCAGCCACCAGAGGTGATGATCTCTGGCCAGGGTCGGGATGGTACGGCTCGTGGGAGAAGAGCAGCTACACGCCTGTGCCTTGAGACCAGGGGCTGTCGCGTGGCTGGGTCATCCGATCCTGTCTCCTCGACGGTTGCGCGGCCTTCGGGTTCGGTGTTCGCCGCCCTGTGCTGTTCTCGTAGATGTTTGGGAGCCCAGCGGCCGTTGCCGCGTGCGGCGTTGGGGCCCCGTAGTCCGTGCCTGTCCGCGGTGCGGTTCGGTGTAGTCCAGGCGCTGGGCGAATCGAGCGGCAAGCTGGACCATCAGGCGCGCGCGGGCGATGAGCTCGGCAGATGCCTCATGGGTGTCGTGGTGCTGCAGCAAGCTGGCGGCGTCCCACACCTGGCGGTGCCCGATCGCCGCAGCACGGTGCAGTCACGGTCCTCGTGGAGGGACTCCTGCAGATAGACACCTCACGTTGCTATGCCGTCAAGTTCAGGGGATGAGTCCTCCATTCACGGCGCGGCCGAAGAGCCGCTGGTGCCATTCGTTGGCGTCCGGTCCGGGGTCGGTGGTCAGGACGGGGTTCGGGCCGGTCTCGATGAGGTGGAGGAGCGTCCAGGCGACGCCGTAGCAGTCGTCCGGGCCGAAGCAGGTGACGAGCGCACGGGCTTCCTCTTCCGTGACCGGCTTCGGAATCGCTTCGAGCTGCTCGACGCGCCTGTCGATCTCTTCTCCGCTCGCGTCCCAGTCAGGGAGTGGGCCGTCGGCGACGAATACCTGGACTTGAGGTCTCACGTTCGAATAGTCGGTTGCCGTCGATCTCCCGGGCAAGACGCGGGTGCGTCCGGCGCCTGACAAGGCACGATGGGCATCATGGAATCCGATCTGCCGACCGTGAACGTGCGGCTGTGGCATGCCGATGCTGTCGTCCTGTTCGACTGGCTGATGAGTACTGATCTCGACGCAGTCCCCATCACCCATCCCGCGCAGAAGCAGGCCTTGGCCGACCTGCTGAGTCGGCTGGAGTCCGACGTCGATGCCGACATCGCCGGTTCGACGAGCGAGGAGATCGCCGCCGCGCAGGCGGAGGTGGCTCGGGATATGGGCTGGTAGGACCGCTCAACCTTCCATGCGGCAGGTCAGACGGCCGCTGCCTCCGCCGGCGGGGACGACGCCGTGAGGAACGCGGACTGCTCGTCGAAGAGCTCGCGTTTCTGTAGGCAGTGGTAGAGCTGTCCGATCATGCGGTTGAAGAGGTTGCGCTGAGCGGCTGCGTGCCAGTCGCCTTGTTCGCGTCGCCGCCGGTAGTGGGTGTTGGCCCCCGTGGATGCCCGTAGGGAGGCGAAAGCCCAGAGGTAGCCGGCGTGGTTGAGCCGGTCGTTCTTCACCCAGCGCCGGGTGATGCTGGCCTTCTTGCCCGAGGCGCGGGTGATGGGCGAGGCGCCGTCGTAGGCCTTGAGGCCGCGGACGTCGGCGAAGCGGGTACGGTCGTCGCCGATCTCGGCCAGAATGCGGGCGGCGAGCTGGATACCGAGGCCGGGGAAGCTCAACTCCGGATCTCCAGCAGCCTCCGGGTGCAGGAGACGCTTCGCCTCGTCCAAGCTCACCGCGAACCCGTAGGGCTATAGGAGTGTCCATTCCACCGTTCGATGGCGCGCGGCGCGTCAGCATTCGTCACGTTGTCCGCGCCAAGCCGGTGGTAGCAGGGCCGCCGAGTAGCCGGTCCCCGCCCCGGTGTCCGTCCTCGACGTCCAGGCTTTCGATCATGTGGCCAGGCTCAGATCCAGGTGTCGAGCCACATTCTGGCGAGCCAGTCGGCATGCGGGATCGTCTGTCCGGTGTAGATCGGGAAGAAATAGATGAAGTTCCAGGCGATGAGCAGGACAAGGACGCTTGCGGCCACCGCACCTCGTATGCGGCGCTTGTCGGTCGCTCCCGCCGGACCCAGCAGGGCTCCCAGCATCATCGTCACGGCCAGGCACAGGTACGGCACGAAGACGACCGCATAGAAGGAGAAGATCGTGCGGTCCTGGTACAGGAACCAGGGCAGATAGCCGGCGCCCACCGCACAGAGGATGGCGCCAGAGCGCCAGTCGCGGCGCAGCGCCCATCGGTAGAGCAGGTACACGAGTGCGCAGCATGCCGACCACCACAGGAGCGGTGTTCCCAGGGCGAGGATCGCCTGTGTACAGCCGGCCGCCGCGTGACAGCCGTCTTTCCCAGGTGCCGGCGACTGGTAGTGGAACAGCACAGGGCGGCCGACGACCAGCCAACTCCAGGGGTTCGACTCGTACTTGTGGGGAGTACTCAGCCCCACATTGAACTGGTAGACGCCGTGCTCGTAGTGCCACAGGCTGCGCAGCGGGGCCGGGATCCACGACCATGTGCCACCACGGGCGTCCGCCCAGTGGCGTCCGTAGCCGTTGTCGGACAGGAACCAACCGGTCCATGTCGCCAGATACGTCAGGACAGCGACCGGGGCGAGGGACAGCACCGACCAGCCGAGGTCCTTGCGCAGCACTGCGCGGTAGGGGCGGCGCGCGCCCGCTACGCGGCGAGAGCCGACGTCCCACAGCAGGGTGAGGACCACGAAGAAGGCGAGGAAGTACAGGCCGTTCCATTTGGTTGAGGCCGCCAGTCCCAGGCAGAGGCCGGCAGCGAGCCGCCAGGGACGCGCTCCCGTCCCGGCATGGTCGCCGGTGTGTCCGTCCGGGCGCACCCGGCCCTCCTCGTCGACCGGTAGAGCTGCCGCGAGCCGGGCTCGCGCACCGTCCCGGTCGATGAGCAGGCAGCCGAACGCCGCCAGTACGAAGAACATGACGACGAGGTCGAGCAGAGCGGTGCGGCTCATCACGTAGTGCAGACCGTCAATCGCCATCAGTGCTCCGGCCAGGCAGCCCAGCGGTGTCGAACGGAACAGGCGGCGTCCTATTCGGCACAGCATCAGCACCGACAGCGTGCCGAGGAGCGCCGTCATGAAGCGCCAGCCGAAGGGGGTGAGGCCGAACATCCACTCGCCGAGGGCGATGACCCATTTGCCCGTCGGCGGGTGTGCGACGAAGGACCCGGTGTCGGAGAGCGGGATCACCTGGGGATCGGCCAGGATCTGCGGGTCGGATATCTGGCCCTTCGGCCAGGTGCCCTCGTAGCCGAGCTGCAGCAAGGACCATGCGTCCTTGGCGTAGTACGTCTCGTCGAACACGACCGCCCCCGGGCTGCCCAGACGCCAAAAGCGGGGCAGCCCGGCAAGGAGCGCTACCAGCAGCGGCCCGCCCCATTGCGACCAGCGCGCCAGCCGGCACGCGGCTACTGGGGACAGCCCGAGCGTGCGCCAAAGCCGTGACCCGGGTTCGGGAAACGGCACGACCAGACGGTCACGCACGGACGTAGGCGGGCGCCCGACGTGCCCGAAGTGCCGCAGCCGCCGCTCCCAGGAGATCGGCTGGCGATTCGCCCCCTTCCGTGGCTCGTCGACAAACGCGGGCGTTTTCTCATGGATCACGTGGTGAGCCTTCTACTCGTGGGGAGCAGGACGAGCGGGAGCATCTGCCCGGCGGTCGGTGGTGGTCACGCCGGCTCACGTCAGCCCTCGCTGATCGGGACTGCTTGAACCTGGACAAGGCGCTGCCTGGAGGGGGTTGAGGTCAGCACCGGCTCGGGCGTTGAGAAGCGGTACGGCATCGGCACCCTCTTGGCAGCGGAGGCGGAGCGGGCAGTAGACGGCATCGGGACCGGCCTGGCAGAGGTGATGGGCGAGGCCGAGGACCACTACTGACCCTTGGTATCGGATGTGCAGTGATGTGTAGGCCGGTTTCGGCGAGGCCGTCGTTGATGAGGTCGGGGTGTCGCTGGATGTGTGCCGGTCTGCGACGGAAGGCGCGCTCAAGGTGTTCGGGGTCAGTGAACGCGGTGTTGGCTATGGGCCTCGCCGCAGCAGCGACCAAACGTCCTCGGCAGGGTTCAGATCGGGTGCATAGGACGGGAGTTGAAAAGATGGTGAGCCAATCGTGGTCAGCCTCGCCCTGATGTAGTCCGGCCGTCCTGTGGATGTTCCGATTGTCCCAGACGATCACCACGGGTACCGAGCTGAAGATGCGCACGGACCAGAAGGGCATCGTAATCCGTCCACGAAAAGATCTTCCGGGCTCCCTGAAAGGGCAGTTGGAGCAGCTATTTCTGGCGAAGAAGCACTGCCGCAGTCGTCGTCGGCAGCCACGAAGACGACGGCGCGGAATCCGCGGCGCAGCGCCTGAACCTGCTCACTGCCCAGCTGAGCGTGGCGGCGTCGAAAGGGAGGACCAGGCGAGACCCCGTCCATCCGCCGGGGGGAGCGGATGAACGGGGCCGGTATAGGACAGTCCGGTCGACCTACCGCGGGGTCTGCGGCTTGCGATGCCTGCCCTTTCCGGTGCCGAGAAGCTTGGGCGCCAACCTCTTGGGCGGCTCCGGATCTCCAGCAGCCTCCGGGTGCAGGAGGTGCTTCGCCTCGTCCAAGTTCACCGCGAACCCGTAGGGCTCCCAGGAGTGTCCATTCCACCGTTCGATGACGCGCGGCGCGTCGGGATTCACGTGGGCGCCCCTGGGGGCATTGCCGGGAACGACGGGGACGGCACGGAGCCGGCCGATCTTCGCGTCGCGGCGCTCGGCCCAATCCGACAACGGTTCGTCGTCCATCGTGGCGTTCCTTAACGGTGGTGGCTCTCCTGGAAGGGTATCGACCCCGGACTGCCCCGGGGCGGTGTCTGGCCTCCTGCGGTCAGGCGAGGCGGTGTTCCCAGCGCAGTTCCGGGTTGTCGCCGATCCAGTACGTGTGGGAGCTGGATCGGCTGCGGCGTCGTAGCGTGGATAGACGAGAAGCGGTACCGGGAAGACGAAACCGTCCTGGTCTACTTCAAGGGGGTCAGTCTGGCGTCCATGGCTGAAGGTCTGTCCGCGCGGAACCGGCCGCCGTTCGCCTACGGCAACGCTACGGAAGCTGGCGACTGGGGCGTGATCGTGCACCACATGTTCAACCGCGACGACTATGACGAGATCGACTACCGCGAGCTGTGCCCCCAGGGCGCTGAGCTGGTGGTGTTCGTTCCCAACCCATGCGTTGCCAAGGGCCATGGGCCCAAGGCGTACCACTACCAGGACGGTCGGGCGTCGTCCTGTATCGACTACGAGGATCCTGACCAGGTCGGGGAATATTGGCCCAACAAGATGGCCCCCCTCATCACAGCGGCCAGACTGGACCATCAGAGCGCGACCTACGAGGAGCAGCTGACCCAGCTGATCTGTGACCACTTGGGCTTGCCCGCGTTGGATCGCGACACCATCACGGTGGACCGCGACCTGGTGGCCTCCTACTACGGGCTGCGGCCCCGTGGTGCGAACTAGGGGCGGGGCAGTCGCTCAGGTCTCCCGGGCTTGCCACGGAGATGTCGGAGTCTCGAACCCATCACTTCGGCGTCGTGTTCTCGCAGTTCTCCGACACTTTCAACACGTCGAAGACCACCGGGTAATCGGTGATCTGTTGGTACGGGCCCGGGTGGGAGTTGCAGATCTTCCAGGCAGCCGGGTCATCCACTGGCCGGCCGTGTCCGCTCGCGTCCTTGAAGGTCATATCCATCTTGGAGCTCATCTGCTCGTATGCGCGACCGGCGTTGCCGCCGAGGACATCGGGCATCGAGGCGGTGACCGGCTGGGGGTTTGCCGAACGATGTCTCTCGGCAGCCCCCGATCTGGACGTGGGGCTCGCCGAGACGTCCGGCGCGGATGACGCTCCGCACCCGGTGACCAAGGCCAGAAGTGTGGCAGTGAGGGCGGGCCTCAGAAGCTTGGCGAAGGTCATGTTCTCCCCGGCGTGATGGCAGTTCGGAAGGGTATTCAATCCCATGGCCATGCCCAGTCGCTGCTCGGCCAGCGGAACGGCTCGGGACGAGTGATCGCGGACAAGCCTGCCCCTGGCACCCTTTCCACCACCCACCTCAGCTGCCATCCCGTCTGCCGTCGACCCACACACCGTGGAGCGGGCGTGGTTCAGGGCGGCGAGGGTGGGCGCCCCGCCCGCCGAAACGCCCATAACGCCCGGGGC
>NZ_JBHYXD010000103.1:0-6401 GCF_042751995.1 Streptomyces sp. NPDC059371
CGGACGGGAACGGCGCCTCCGTTGCCTCCCGACCGGAGGTGACCTGCCAGAATGCCCGGTCCCGGCGGCCGCCGTCCCGTGGATGTGCGAGATCGTGATTACTGGATAGAGTCACCCTTTTACACATGGTTGTGGGGACAACCAACGGGGCCGTTCGGCTGCCGACATCGGGGGAGGGCCTGCAGCTCATGAGTCGTCGCTCTACGGGTTTCGTCGGCGTCTGGGCCGAGGTGCAGCGGCAGCAGCAGCGCCAGCGGGAGCTCGACGAGAGACGGCGCAGGCAGGAGGAGCAGCAGGCGCGGGCCCACCAGCGGCGGGCCGCCCAGGAGTACCGCGAGTACCGGCAGGCCGAGGCGCGACGCCGTACCGAAGAACTGGACGCCGACGTCGCCTCGTTGCAGGGTCTGCTCGCCGCGGGCTGCCGGGCGCCCGCCTTCCGGGCCGCCTCGCTCCTGCGTCCCGAACAGATCCAGCCCTTCGCCCCGGGTCCGCTCGCGCAGCCGGTGGTCATGCCGGACATCGGCCAGTACCAGGCACAGAGCGGCTGGACCGCGAACCGCCGGGCGCAGGCGCAGGCCGAGGCGCAGGCGCGCTTCGAGCTGGACTGGCACGCCGCCCAGGCCGCCGAGGCGCACCGGCAGCGCCAACTGGACTCGTACCGGCGGGAGTACCAGCAGTGGGCCGACGCCCGGCTGGCGGACGTGCGGCGGCACAACGCGGGTGTCGCGGAGGTGGCCGAAGGAGTCCGCCGCGGGGATCCCGACTCCGTGATCGAGTACTTCTCCGCCGCTCTCTACTCGTCGTCGGCATGGCCGGAGGGCTTCCCGCGCCGGGTCGCCGCCGCCTACGACGCGGCCGCCGGGGAACTGGTCCTCGACTGGGAGCTGCCCGCGTACGACGTCGTCCCCGAGGTGAAGGCCGTCCGGTACCTGTCCGGCGCCGACCAGGACAAGGAGACCGCCCGTCCCGTGACCCAGCGGCGGGGCCTGTACCGCGAGGTCCTCGCGCAGTGCGTGCTGCTCGTGCTGCACGAACTCTTCGGCGCCGACGAGCGGGGCGTGCTCGCGTCGGTCGTCCTGAACGGCTTCGTGGACGGACACGACCCCACCACGGGCCGGCCGGACCACATCGTCCTCGCCACCGTCAGGGCCGCCCGCTCCTCGTTCCTCGAACTGCACCTCGCCCAGGTGGACGCGGCCAGTTGTCTGACCGACGGACTGCGCGGGCAGCTCTCGGCCCGGCCGGACCAGCTCACGCCCGTACGGCCCGGCCGGCGGCCGCAGGACGTCGGGAACCGTGTCGTCGCCCACGGCGGCGACGAGGATCCCGATCTCTACGCCATGGACCCGATCGCGTTCGAGGAGCTCGTGGCCGATCTGTTCCGGGCCATGGGGATGCAGGCGGTGACGACCCAGCGCTCGAACGACGGCGGCGTGGACGTCGACGCGCTGGACCCGGCGCCGATCCGGGGCGGCAAGATCGTCGTCCAGGTGAAGCGCTACCGGAACACCGTGCCGCCCACCGCCGTGCGCGACCTGTACGGGACGGTGCAGGACGCGGGCGCCAACAAGGGCGTGCTCGTGACGACGTCGGGGTTCGGCCCCGGCTCGCACGCCTTCGCCGAGGGCAAGCCGCTGGAGCTCGTCGCCGGCCCCGAACTCGTGGATCTGCTGCATCGGCACGGGCTGCGGGGGAGGCTGGGTGACGGGGGCCGCTCGGGGGCGGCATCGGCGTCCCGGCCGGCGCAGGCGTCCCGGCCGTCCCGGTCGCCCGAGGCGTCCCGGCCCGCTCAGCCATCCCAGTCGGCCCAGGCGTCCCGGCCTGCTCGGGCGTCCCGGGTGTCGGGGCCGTCCCGGTCGTCGTCGGGGGCGCCGCGAGCGGCCCGGCCGGACGCGGGGCCCCGGCTGCCCGACGACCACAACGTCCTCGGGATGGGATGGACCGGAGACGTCGCCCTGGACGTCTGCGCGCTCGTCTGCCGGGGCGGGCGTGTCCTCGGCGACGATCATTTCGTGTTCTACAACAACCCGCGGACACCCGACGGTTCGGTGTCCGCGCTGCCCGCGCCGCCGCCCGACAAGGCCGCGATCGGCGTCTCCTTCGACGCCCTGCCGGCAGAGGCCGACCGGGTCGTCCTCGTGGCCGCGATCGACCCCGAGGCCGACCCCGACGCCGACCTCTCCGGCTTCACGGAAGCCGGCATCCGGCTGCTCGGCCCGGACCTGGCCGAACTGGACCGGCTCGACGTCTCCGACGGCCGGCCCGGCGAGACCGCCCTGGTCCTCGGCTCCTTCCGGCGCCGGGCCGACGGGAACTGGAAGTTCGTTCTCGGCGGCAAGGGCTACCCGGGCGGACTCGCGGAACTCGTAAGGGACTTCGGCATCGCGGTGGAGTAGGACCGCACGCGGGGCTCGCCCCGGTCGGTCTTCAGGGGCCGACGACCGCGCCGGCGTAGACGTTGTCCGGCGTGACGATCTCCGTGACGGCCCTCGCGACCAGCGTGGACGGTTCCTGGCCCTCGTACGTGATGTCGGTGTTGAGCATGACGACCAGGGTGGCCTTCTTCGAGGGCAGATACACGGTCACGGTCTCGTATCCCGGCAGGGAGCCGTTGTGCCCGATCCATCCGCCGGCGTTGAAGACGCCGAGACCGTACGTCGTTCCCGGGAAGCCGGTCGGCAGCGTCTTGAGGCGCTGTGCCTGGGTCTCGGGGCTGAGCAGCGTGCCGGTGGCGACGACCTTGGCCCAGTGCCGCAGGTCCTGGAGGTTCGAGATCATCGCCCCCGCGGCCCAGGCCCAACTCGGGTCCCAGTTTGTGGAGTTCGCGACCTCGCCGCTCAGCGTCTGGTCGGTGTAGCCCTGCGGGTGCGGCTCGGGGAACTCGTTCCCCTTCGGGAACAGCGTGTGGCGCAGACGAGCCGGGCGCAGGACCCGCCCGTCGATGACGTCGCGGAGCTTGTGACCGGTGACCTTCTCGACGACGAGGCCCAGCAGGATGAGGTTGCTGTTGCAGTACTCGAACTGCGCGCCCGGGGCGAAGGTGTTCGGGTGCTTGAAGCCGTACGCGAGCAGTTCCCGCGGGGTGAAGACCCGCTGCGGGTCGCTCAGCAGGTCGTGCTCGAAGTCCGCGTCGGAGGTGTACGGGAACAGCCCGCTGCGCATCTCGGCGAGCTGGCGCAGCGTGATCCGGCGGCCGTTCGGCACGCCGGGGATGTAGCGGGAGACGGGGTCGTCCAGCCGGACCAGGTGCCGGTCGACGAGTTCGAGCAGCGCGGTGACGGTGAAGGTCTTGGTCTCGCTGCCGATCCGGACGTAGGAGTCGGCGGACATCGGCTTGCCGGTGGTCTTGTCGGCGACTCCGGTCGCGCGGACGTAGTTCCCCTTGCCGGGCATCCACAGCCCGACGACGACACCGGGGATGCCGGCCTGCTTGCGGACGTCGGCGATGGCCTTGTCCAGCCGGGCGCTCAGCGCCGGTCCGAGGCTGTCGCTCGCGCTGTCGTCCTCGCCGTATCCGTCCGCGCCCGCCGCGTGGACGCCTGTCGGGCGGACACCCGGCGCGTGGAGGGCCACGGCGGGCGTCGTCGTCATCGGGGCCAGCACGGACGCCGCGAGCAGCGCCGCGGCGAGGGGGCGGCGATAGGAGGTATGTCGCATGGGGCGCCTCTTCCGGATCAGGTTCAGGTCCCGGTCACGGGAACAGACGGCAACAGCACCACCCGCGCCTTGGCTACGAGCCCCGGTCCGATCAACGTTCCGGCAAGTCCACTCGATCGGAGCCACGGTGGGCCGGGCATGCCGCAGGCGCTGCGCCGGCTCCGGCCGGGGGCGTCGCGCCGTCGGACGGCAGGGCGCCCACTGCCGGTGATCACGGGTCTGTTCGTCGCGGGAACCGCCGTGACCTGGCTCGCGGTCACGCATCTCGCCCACCGGCGTGGCCGCCACGTTCGGCCGGCCGGCGCTCTCCCTGTTCGGACTGGTGGTGCTGACCCTGGGAGCCACGGCCACGGCCACGGCCGTACGCGCCCGAACCGGCCCGGAGACCGGATCCCGCCGGCCGCGGGTTCTGCCGGGCGTACTGGTCGCCGCAACGCTGACCAGCGCGTTCATCGGCGGGGTGGCGGGCTTGCTCCAAGGACTCCGAGGCTGTCCGTGCGACTCGGTGGCGATGTCAGTGGCGCGGCATACGATCCGGGGATGCGAGCTTCAGGAACGTTCAAGGTCGCCGGCTTCACTCCGGCACCGGTGCCGAGCCCCGCGATCGAGACGGCGCTGCCCGTCGGCGTCGCCACGATGGAGAAGGAGTACGAAGGCGAGATCGCCGGACGCTCCGCCACGCTGTTCACCGCCGCGTTCGACCAGTCCGACGGGGTGGGAACGTACGTCGCCATGGAGTCCTTCGAGGGGACGCTCCACGGGCAGGCGGGCGCCTTCAACTTCGCGCACTCCGCTACGACCCTGGGCGAGGGGAGGGAGAGCGAGTTCTTCGTCATCGTGCCGGCCGGCGGGACGGGCGCGCTGGCCGGGATCACCGGGACGGGCGGCATCGCGGTCGACACGGACGGCACCCACCGGATCTGGTTCGACTACGAACTGGCCCACTAGCCCGACGCGCCACGGGTCCCGTCCCTTCCCCGCGTTCGGACCCCAATGGACGCGGGTCGGCGCGCCCTTGAGCTCACGCTGCCGGGTGGCACGGTCCGGATGCGCTCCGCGCACGTAACTCGACGGGCACGCACCGCGCACCGCCCATGCGAAGCCGTCACGACTGATCTCGACGGCGAGGACGGTCTCCCGACCTTCCTTCGTGCCCCAGCCGGAGCGGTACATCATCCACGGAAGACCGGGCTTGATCCACGTCAAGTCGCGTTCGCAGCACGGACTCCACCCACCCCTCGACGGAGCCGGAGGTCGGCCGGCGGGCTCCGGCGGATCGGGCGGCGGGTCGAAAATCGGTGGTCGCCTGAGCCGGCCGGGCCCACGCTGTACGTCATGGAAGAACCGCTCCGCAGGATCCGCGCGCTCCACACGGCGTCCACGATCACCGTCTACCAGGCGTACCGCCCTGAGATCGGCGGACCCGCCGCCCGCAAGGGTCGTTTCCCCGCCGCGTGGAAGCCCGACCGCATGACGTGGATCAAACCCAGCTTCATGTGGATGATGTACCGCTCCGGCTGGGGCACGAAGGAGGGTCAGGAGACCGTCCTCGCCGTCGAGATCACTCGCGACGGCTTCGACTGGGCGCTGCGCCATTCCTGCCTGTCGAGTTACGTTCGCGGACTGCATCCCGATCGCGGCACCTGGCAGCGTGCCCTCAAGCGCGCACCGGCCCGTGTCCAGTGGGATCCCGAACGCGATCTGCACCTGCGTCCCCTGCCGCACCGCTCGCTCCAACTGGGGCTCTCGGGCGAGGCGTCGTCGCGTTACGCGGACGAGTGGATCGTGTCCATCAGCGACGTGACCCCGCTCGCCCACGAGATCCACGCACTCGTCAGGGACGGCGAACTGGACTGGGCGACCCGACTGCTTCCCCAGGAGCAGGAGTACCCCGCCGGCGCGGAACTCCTGGCCCACCTGAGTCCCTGACCGGCAATCCGGGCACAACTGGCGGCAGCCGCGGGGGCCTCGCGGGCCGGGTCGGTGCCGCCGGTCGAGGCGGTCCGCAGGCCCGGCCTGGACCCCCGCCATCGGCGTGCCGCGGGCCGAGCCGGGGGTGTCCGGCCCGGTGGCTTCCGATCCGGCGGTCTCCCGCCTCGTCGACGCGCTCCCCGCTTCCGGCCTGCGGCTGTTCTCTGTTGCCGCGCGGATCGTGAGCACCGGCCGCCACCGCCTGCCGGCCCGGTGGCCACGGACGGGACCGTTCGCCTTCGCTAGGGCTTTCGGGTGTTTCTGCCGCGCGATCATGAGCCTCGGCGCGTCAGTGCTCGTTTCGGCATATTCCTAACTAATCTCCCAGGATTGTAGAAGTCGATCTTTCGTAGATCGCACCCACTCACTTCATCGGAGATGACATGCGCAAGCTTCGCAAGGCCGCCGTCCTGATCGCCGCGATCGGCAGCATCGGACTCGTGGGCGGCACGGCCTACGCCGGTGGCCACGGCGACGGGTTCGAAATCAAGCAGCACTCCAGCTGCACGTCGCACGACCTGAACGTGGACGTCCTCGGCGAGGTCGGCCTGATCAACGGCGCGGCCGGCAACCTGCTGGGCGGCGAGGGCCACCCGGGCGCCCAGTCCACCCACCTCGGCTCCGTCAACGACTGCAGCAACAGCGCCTTCTGAGGTCCCGGCCGACGCGGAGTCGTCGGCCGATAGATGGTCCCGGCCCCGGGCGGCTTATAAAAAAAAACGAGCCCCCCAGAACGCGCTTGTTCTGGGGTGGGGGGGTGGGGGTGTTATAGG
>NZ_JBHYXD010000103.1:6411-15564 GCF_042751995.1 Streptomyces sp. NPDC059371
CCCGCGCACCACGCCCGCCGAGCTGACGGGCGACTACTTCCCGGCCACCAGCCGTGTGGTGGTGGAGGGCGGGGACCGGTAGTTATCGGGCCGGCCCCCCCCCGCCCCCGCCCCGGGACACTATGTTTTGACCGTGACCCGGTCCGTCACGGTTTCAGGCCTTGGAGGCCGTCGTAGGCGGACAGCAGCAGCTCCATGCCCCGCTGGTCGTTCGCCGGTTCGCGCATCTGGTGAGTCACGTAGGCCACCGCCATGCGCTGTTCGGGATCGACGACGACCAGGGAACCGCCCCAGCCGCCCCAGCCGAGGCCGGTGTCGAACAGGCCGTAGCCCAGGCCCCAGCGGACGGGCATGCCCAGGCGGCGGTCCTCGCCCCTGAACTGTTCCTGTCGCGCGAGCTCGCAGCCCGCCGGTGACAGGAGCCGGGTGCCGCCCAGCGCTCCTCCGCAGGCCATGACCGACTGCACGAGCGCGACCGAGCGGGCGTTGCCGTATCCGCTCGCCGCGGGGATCTCCGCCCGGCGCCAGGCCACGCTGTTGCCGTCACGGACCCGTACGCGCGCGGCGCTGGTGACCGGTGCCGTGCCGCCGGGCGCGCTCGCGGTGTAGTCCTCGTCCTGGCCGGACGGCGGGATCGTGAGGGCCACCCGGTGGTCGTCCTCGGCGGACAGTCCGATGTGGAAGTCGGCGTCCAGCGGGCCCGCGACCTCCCGCGCGAAGAACTCGCCCAGGCTGACGCCCGTGATCCGCCGGACCACCTCGCCCACCAGGAACCCCTGGGTCAGCGAGTGGTACCCGGCCGCGCCGCCCGGCTCCCACTGCGGGGTCTGCGCCTCCAGGCGTGCCGTGGCGGACGGCCAGTCGTACAGGTCCTCGATCGGCCCGTCCCAGTCGGGCAGGCCCGCGGTGTGCGCGAGCAGGTGCCGCACCAGCACCTTCTCCTTGCCCGCCCGGGCGAATCCCGGCCAGTAGTGGCCGACCGGCGCGTCCAGGTCGAGCTCGCCCCGGTCGACCAGGATCAGCGCGCACAGCGTCGTCATCGTCTTGGTCACGGACCAGACGTTGGTGATCGTGTCCCGCTGCCACGGGTTCGTGCGGTCCGCGTCGGTGAAACCGCCCCAGACGTCCACCACCGGTTCGCCGTCCACGAAGACGGCCACCGAGGCACCGGCGTCGCCCTCGTCCAGCATCGTGGACAGTGCGCGGGGCACAGCGATGAAGAGATCGTCGTACGAGCCCTGGATGTCGGCCATGTGTGGTTTGTAGCCCGGGAGCGCCCGGAGGGCAACCGAATTTCCGGCCCCCGCGGTCACCCGGCCCCGGGGCCGGGCCGCCCTCGCCTCGCGCGCCGTCCTCAGTGCGACAGTGTTGCCGGGCTGCCGCCGTTGGCCTCGTAACCGGCGACCGCCAGCGCGCGGTATATCGCGTAGTCCGAGGCCGGGTCCTGGCTCAGGGTCCAGGGCAGGGCACCGACGTGGCCGTCCACGTGCACCAACTGGCCCATCGCCTCGGACCAGCGCTCGCCGCGGACGAGGAAGCAGATCAGCAGATGGCGGACGTGGGCGAGCATAGGGTCGTCGGGGCGGGCCGCGTGGACCGCGTACAGCGCGCCGTGGACGGCCTTGGTCACGACCTCGCTCTGGTAGAAGCTGCGGACCAGGTTCACCTCGGGCAGGTGCTCGAAGACCGCGAACAGCGGCATCGCCGCGAGGAGGGAGCCCTCCGGAGCGCGTGCAGCCGCGGCCTCCGCGAAGGCGTACGCCGTCTCCCGCGAGCCGTGCCACTTCTCGCACCAGTAGTGCAGGGCCGCCAGATGCGCGCCCATGTGGGAGGGCGCGCGGTCCAGGATCTTCAGCCAGAGCTTCTCGAACTCCGGCTGGGAGTAGCCGAGTCCACGCGCCACCGACAGTTCGATGACGTACGGGATCGGGTCACCGGGGGACAGCAGCGCCGCGTCGCCGCACGCGGACCGCGCCTCCTCCATGATGATCCGGAAGTCGTCGGTCCCCGGCGTCGACGTCCGCCAGGCCTGCTGCACCAGGAACTCGGCGTGCACCGCGGCGCCGCCCGCGTCCTTGGGGGCCTCGGCACGCCACACCCGCAGCCACTGTCCGCCGGGCGTCTCGCTGACCCCGCCGGGCCGCTGCTGGAGCTCCAGCGACGCGGCGCCCGCGAAGGCCTGCACCCGCTGCCAGCGGGTCTCGCCCTCGGTCTCCGTGCCGGCCAGGAGCTGCGAGGCCGCGCGGTAGTCCTGGGTCCGCTGCACCACGTCCAGGACGTTCAGCAGATCCGCGTCCGGTCCCGGCATGCGGATGTCCAGCTCCTCCTGACGCAGGAAGCCGTAGTTCGCGGGGTCCGCGGCGTCCGGGTCACCGGGCGTGACGAGCTGTATACCGCTGCGCCTGCGCCGGAACACCGGCAGCAGGACCACGCTGAACATGGCCAGCGCCATCAGGACCCAGAGAATCTGCATGCCTCCAGCGAACCAGACGGGTCCGACAATTGGCCAACCCGGTCCGTCACGCTCTGCGCGAAGGTCCGCTCCGGTCCCGCGTGTACGCGTCACGCTCTGGGCGAAGGTCCGCCCCGCGGCCGGGTGTACGCCGTCACGAACGCGTAAGGAGCACTAGGCTCGGGACTCATGAGCGACAGGCACATCAGTCAGCATTTCGAGACGCTCGCGATCCACGCGGGCAACACCGCCGATCCCCTCACCGGAGCGGTCGTCCCGCCGATCTACCAGGTCTCGACCTACAAGCAGGACGGCGTCGGCGGCCTGCGCGGCGGCTACGAGTACAGCCGCAGCGCCAACCCCACCAGGACCGCACTGGAGGAGAACCTCGCAGCACTGGAGGGCGGCCGCCGCGGGCTCGCCTTCGCGTCGGGACTCGCGGCCGAGGACTGCCTGCTGCGTACGCTGCTCAGCCCCGGTGACCACGTGGTGATCCCCAACGACGCGTACGGCGGCACCTTCCGGCTCTTCGCCAAGGTCGTGTCCCGGTGGGGCGTCGAGTGGTCGGTGGCCGACACCAGCGACCCCGAGTCGGTACGGGCCGCACTGACCCCGAAGACCAAGGCGATCTGGGTCGAGACGCCCTCCAACCCCCTCCTCGGCATCACCGACATCGCCGTGATCGCGCAGATCGCGCGCGAGGCGGGCGCCCGGCTCGTCGTCGACAACACCTTCGCGACCCCCTACCTCCAGCAGCCGCTCGCCCTCGGCGCGGACGTCGTCGTGCACTCCCTGACCAAGTACATGGGCGGCCACTCGGACGTCGTGGGCGGCGCGCTGATCACCGGCGACCAGGAACTCGGCGAGGAGCTGGCGTACCACCAGAACGCGATGGGCGCGGTCGCCGGGCCCTTCGACTCCTGGCTGGTGCTGCGCGGCACGAAGACACTCTCCGTGCGCATGGACCGGCACAGCGAGAACGCCGGCCGGATCGCCGACATGCTCACCCGGCACGCGCGCGTGACGCGTGTTCTGTACCCGGGCCTCCCGGAGCACCCCGGTCACGAGATCGCCGCCAAGCAGATGAAGGCGTTCGGCGGCATGGTCTCCTTCCAGGTCGAGGGCGGCGAGGAGGCGGCCGTCGAGGTCTGCAACCGCGCCAAGGTGTTCACGCTCGGTGAGTCGCTGGGCGGGGTGGAGTCCCTGATCGAGCACCCGGGACGGATGACGCACGCCTCGGTCGCCGGTTCGGCGCTGGAGGTCCCCGCCGACCTCGTCCGCATCTCCGTCGGCATCGAGAACATCGACGACCTGCTCCAGGACCTGCAGCAGGCCCTGGGCTGATCCGGGGCGGCGGCTTCCGGGTCCCCACCGGCCCACCCGTCACCGCCTGCCCGGACCCGCCACCACTGCCCGCGCGCCGGACCACCGGCCCGCGGGCAGTGGCGTACGGTCACCGGCCCGTCAGTGGTGGAGTCCCGCTCACCCGGCCGGTCAGCGGGGCCCGCTCACCCGGCCGGTCAGCGGGGCCAGGTCACCAGCCCGTCAGCGGTGGAGTCGTGTCCGACGGCGGCTCCACCCATGGACGGGCCGTCGCCGCCCAGACGGCGAAGACGACGGCCGCGGCGAGCAGCGCCAGCCACAGCAGCCGCCGCACCGCCCTCCCGCGGCGCTGCAGGCGCCGTCCGCGGCGTACGACCTCGCCGTACAGGTCCGGTGGCACCACGGGCGAAGGTGCCTGCTCCAGCATCCGCCGCACGGCCGCCTCGCGCTCCGACCGCTTCATGACGGCGCCACCTCCAGGGCCGGTGCCGGATCGCGGGGCGGGTGCAGCAGCGTCGCCATGGCGCGGGCGCAGATCGCCCCCACCCGTTCCGCGGGGAGCCCGAGCAGGGCCGCCGCCTGTTCCTCGGCGACCCCCTCGTACAGCCTGAGGACGAGGATCAGCCGTTCCTGGGGCGTGAGGGCGGCCAGGACGTGGTCCGGGCAGGCGCGCCGCCGCCCGAAGCTCCCGTACTGGTGCCACGCGGTGCGCTGGAAGCGCGCCACCAGTTGCCGGCGGGCGCTGTCGTAGGGATCCTCGCCGTGCAGCCGGTCCCAGGCGGCGTACGTATGGGCGAGGGCCAGCGTCAGCAGCCGCCGCGCGCGCGGGTTGGCGTCCCGGGGCTCCGCGGTGAGCAGCGTGGCGGTGTGCAGCAGCCGCCCCGCCGCGCCCGCCACGAAGGCCTCGAACTCCCGGGCCCGGCGAACGCCTTGGGAGGCACGCCGTTCTCGCACCATGCCTCCCGCCTGAGGGTGCCCCTGAGAAGGCCCGCGGCCGCGTGCGACCCGTCGCACCCCGTACGACGAGGACCTGGTCTCATATGAGGCCAGGTGGCGCCTTTTGGTCAAGAGTTCGGAGCACATGCACGCGTGCGTGCGGGGCGGCGGACGTCCGGGGGCGCCGGGCACGGCCCGAGGCCTGGCGTCGGCGCGGCCCATGGCCTGTCCTGGGCGTGGCCCGCCGCCCGGTCCCGGGCGCGGTCTGCCGCCCGGTCCCGGGCATGACCCACCGCCTGCCCCGGGTGGGGCTCAGGAGGCCGGTTCGGCTTCCGGCGCCGGCATCCCCTGGGCCGCCTGGCGGGCGGAGAGCGCGCCGTTGAAGCGGGTGAGGAGCGCGCAGAACACCTCGCGCTCCTCCGGCGCCCAATCGTGTGTCAGCTCGGCCATCAACTGACGCCGGGACGTGCGTACTTCGTCCAGGCGGGACTGGCCGCGCGGGGAGAGCTGGAGCACCACGGCGCGCCCGTCCTCGGGGTGCGAGGTGCGCTTGACGAGCCCGGTGTCGACCAGCGGGGCGACCTGCCGGGTGACCGTCGAGGAGTCGATCCCCATGCTCGCCGCGAGCGCCTTGACGCCCATCGGGCCTTCCTTGTCGAGGCGGTTGAGCAGGAGGTAGGCGGCCCGGTCCATGGAGTTGCGCACCTGCCCCACCCCGCCGAGCCGGGTCTGTTCCGCACGGCGCGCGAAGACCGCGACCTCGTGCTGAAGGGCTTCGAGAAGACCGGTGTCACCGACGGTCGTCATGTCCATCGACATCTCTGGTGTAGTGGGCATGGCCGGGGGCTCAATTCATGCGTGGGGAGCTGGGTTGGGGGACAGGTTACGCGGCCGGGGCGCGGGCCGTACCGGCGCTGCGCAAACCGAGTCTCGGAGCGTGGTCACCACGGGAGTGCGCCCGCGTGAACTGCGAGACTGGCGGTCATGAGCTACAGCAGGGCTGACTCCTTTCCCAGTGTGACGCTCGACGACGTGCGCGGCGCGCAGAAGATGCTGTCGGGTGTGGCGCGGGTGACCGCGATGGAGGGCAGCAGGTATCTGTCCCAGCTCGTGGGCGCACCGGTGCAGTTCAAGTGCGAGAACCTCCAGCGGACGGGATCGTTCAAGCTGCGCGGCGCGTACGTGCGGATCGCGGGCCTGCTCCCGGAGGAGCGCGCCGCGGGCGTCGTCGCCGCGAGCGCGGGCAACCACGCGCAGGGCGTCGCCCTCGCCTCCTCGCTCCTCGGCGTGCGGTCCACCGTGTTCATGCCGAACGGCGCCCCGCTGCCCAAGGTCGCGGCCACCCGCGACTACGGCGCCGAGGTGAGGCTGCACGGGCAGGTGGTCGACGAGACCCTGGCCGCCGCCCAGGAGTACGCGCAGCGGACGGGCGCGGTGTTCATCCACCCCTTCGACCACCCCGACATCATCGCGGGGCAGGGCACGGTCGGCCTGGAGATCCTGGAGCAGTGCCCGGAGGTGCGCACGATCGTCCTCGGGATCGGCGGCGGCGGGCTCGCGGCGGGCGTGGCCGTCGCCGTGAAGTCGCTGCGCCCGGACGTCCGGATCATCGGGGTGCAGGCGGAGGGCGCGGCGGCGTATCCGCCCTCGCTCGCGGCGGGGCGGCCGGTGTCGGTCGAGAACCCGGCGACGATGGCCGACGGCATCAAGGTCGGCCGCCCCGGCGACGTGCCGTTCCGTCTGGTCGAGGAGCTGGTCGACGAGGTCCGTACGGTCTCCGAGAACGATCTGTCCAGCGCGCTGCTGCTGTGCCTGGAGCGCGCCAAGCTGGTCGTCGAACCGGCCGGCGCGAGCTCCGTCGCGGCGCTGCTGCGCGACCCCGGCGCCTTCGAGGGCCCGGTCGTGGCGCTGGTGTCGGGCGGGAACGTGGATCCGCTGCTGATGCAGCGCATCCTGCGGCACGGCATGGCGGCGGGCGGCCGCTACCTGGCGGTCACGCTGCGGCTCACGGACCGGCCCGGTGCCCTCGCCACGCTTCTCGGGGTGTTGTCAGTGGCGGACGCTAACGTCCTCGATGTGAGCCACGTGCGGACCGATCCACGGCTCGGGCTCACGGAGGTGGAGGTCGAGCTGCACCTGGAGACGAAGGGGCACGAGCACTGCGCCGAGGTGAACGCGGCGCTGCGCGAGGCGGGGTACACGGTCATCGACTGAGGGCGCGGCAGCCCCCGGGGCCCGGTCGTCCCGCTTCGGGAAATTCCATTGAGTGACGCGATACATCGCGTTACGGTGGGTCCGCGGATCGGCTCCGACGGGGCCGGGCCGATGACTTTTTCGTCGTGCGCAAGTCCCCAGTACACGCACATCGGAAGTACACGCACATCCGAAAACGCGCACAACCCAAAATCCCCAACGACGTGGAGAACACTCATGCCAGGCGCCATCTACGCCGAAGGCCTGGTGAAGACCTTCGGTGACGTAAGGGCTCTGGACGGCGTCGACCTCGATGTCCCGGAAGGCACCGTGCTCGGCATGCTCGGGCCGAACGGCGCGGGCAAGACGACCGCGGTCCGCTGTCTGACGACTCTGCTGCGCCCCGACAGCGGGAAGGCCGTCGTCGCGGGCGTCGACGTGCTCAAGGACCCCGACGCGGTACGGCGCAGGGTCGGCCTCTCCGGGCAGTTCGCGGCGGTCGACGAATACCTGACCGGCCGCGAGAACCTCCAGATGGTCGGACAGCTCTACCAGATGCGCGCGAAGGCCGCGAAGGTCCGCGCGGACGAACTCCTGGAGCAGTTCAACCTCGCCGACGCCGCCGACCGCACCGCGAAGACGTACTCGGGCGGCATGCGACGCCGTCTCGACCTCGCGGCGGCCCTGGTCGTGTCGCCCCCGGTGATGTTCATGGACGAGCCCACTACCGGCCTCGACCCGCGCAACCGCCAGCAGCTCTGGGACGTCATCAAGCAGCTCGTCTCCGGCGGTACGACGCTGCTGCTGACCACCCAGTACCTCGAAGAGGCCGACCACCTCGCGCACGACATCTGCGTCGTCGACCACGGCCGCGTCATCGCCCGCGGCACCGCCGACGAGCTCAAGGCGCAGACCGGCGGCGAGCGCGTCGAGGTCGTCGTGCACGATCGCGAGCACATCGCGACCGCCTCCGAGGTGCTTCGCGGTTTCGGCAAGGGCGAGACGACGGTCGAGGAACACACCCGCAAGCTCACCGTGCCCGTCACCGGCGGCGCGAAGCTCCTCGCGGAGGTGATCCGCGAGCTGGACGGCCGCGGCATCGAGATCGACGACATAGGCCTGCGCCGTCCCACTCTGGACGACGTCTTCCTCTCGCTCACCGGCCATGTGGCCGAGGAGAAGGCCGAGGAGGGCGACGGCCGGGCGGACGGCCGGGGCGCCAAGGGCAAGGACGCCCGGACCGACAAGAGCACGAAAGAGGCCGTGAAGTGAGCGCCGTCAGCGACGCCGTGCGGGTCACGGCACCCTCGAACCCGGTCTACCAGTCCGTCCGGGACTCCCTGGTCATCGCCAAGCGGAACCTGATCAGAATGTCCAGGATCCCGGAGATGGTCATCTTCGGACTGATCCAGCCGATCATGTTCGTGGTCCTGTTCACGTATGTCTTCGGCGGGTCCATGAAGATCGGCGGCAGCACCAGCGCCACCGACTACACGAACTTCCTGATGGCCGGCATCTTCGCCCAGACGGTCACCTTCGCGACCGCGGGCGCCGGCGCGGGTATCGCCGACGACATGCACAAGGGCCTGATCGACCGCTTCCGGTCGCTGCCCATGGCGCGGGGCGCGGTGCTGACCGGCCGCACCCTGGCCGACCTCGTGCAGACCGCGCTGACCCTGCTGGTCCTCGCGGTGGTCGCCGTCATGGTGGGCTGGCGGGTCGGCTCGAACGGCAGCACCGACGCGTTCCGCGTCATCGGGGCCTTCGGGCTGCTGCTCCTGCTCGGGTACGCCTTCACCTGGATCGGCGCGCTCATCGGCCTGTCCGTGCGGACACCCGAGGCGGCCACGTCCGGCGGGCTGATCTGGCTGTTCCCGGTCACGTTCATCTCGAACGCGTTCGTGGACACCAGCAACATGACCCCCTGGCTGCGGCATGTCGCCGACTGGAACCCGTTCAGCGCCACCGTGCAGGCGTGCCGGGTGCTGTTCGCCAACCCGGGCGTGTCGACGTCCGGCGCCTGGCCCATGCAGCACCCCGTCTGGGCCTCGGTGATCTACTCGGTCCTGATCGTGGTGATCTTCAGGACGCTCGCCGTCCGCAAGTACCGCTCGGCGACGGCGTGACGCTCCTGCCCTGATCGACGCGGACATGGGGGGGGGGCCGCCCGGGGGGCGGGGGGGGGGGAGGGGGACAGTCGAGGGGGGTGGGAGTGAAACACAAAACAAAAAACCACGAAACCCCGGGGA
>NZ_JBHYXD010000103.1:15574-25002 GCF_042751995.1 Streptomyces sp. NPDC059371
CCGGTCGCGATCGCCCGGGGGGGTGGGGGTGTGGGCCGATCGCCTTCTGGGCGGTGCTTGGCGGGCGCCCGGGGGGGGGGCGGGGGTGGCTTCCTCGTCGCCGGTCCGGGGCTCAGGACTGGTACGGCTCGGCCTTGAGGATCCTCACCGAGGCGAGCTTGCCGTTCGGCAGCTCGTACTGGGCGTCCTCGCCGACCTTCTTGCCGGTCACGCCGGAGCCCAGCGGGGACTGCGGAGAGTACGTCTCGATCTCAGTGCTCGCGTATTCGCGTGAGGCGAGCAGGAAGTCCAGGGTGTCGTCCTGGTCGCCGTCGAAGGCGATGGTGACGACCATGCCCGGCGCGACCACGCCGTCCGCCGCGGGAGCCTCGCCGACCTTGGCCTTCTCCAGGAGCTGGGTCAGCTGGCGCACACGGAGCTCCTGCTTGCCCTGCTCCTCCTTGGCCGCGTGGTACCCGCCGTTCTCGCGCAGGTCCCCCTCCTCGCGCGCGGCCGCGATCTTGGCGGTGATCTCCGTGCGCGCGGGACCAGACAGGTACTCCAGCTCGGCCCTGAGCTGGTTGTACGCCTCCTGGGTCAGCCAGGTGACGTTCTCACTGGTCTGGGTCACAGGTGCTCCTCGTAGGTACTGGGAATACAAAGCATCGCCCTACCCAGAAGCATGTTCTCTCACGGGTGGGCGAAACCACGAGCCTAACAATTCAGCGGCTCTGAGGGGAGGACATAAGACATCAGAATTGCATCAACGCTGGTCAGCCGCCGGTCGGCCGCCGGTCGCGCAGAGTGATTCCGGCCCGCGTCGGTGCCGTCGGGGCCGGATCGGCGGTGCTGCTCAGCCCGCGTGACAGCCGAGGAGTTCCGCCGTGGTGCCCCGGGCCGTCGTACGCAGGGTGACCACCTTGTCGAGGCGGGAGGAGTCCTGGTCGAAACGGAAATCCGCCCGGCCCACCTCCAGGCCGTCGGCGTCCTGCGAACGCAACGTGCAGTAGCCCTTCGTACCGGCGTCCTTGTGCACCTCCAGGTGCACCTCGACCGCGCGGTCCGAGACCGCCTCGAAGGTGATCACCTGCGCGCTGATCTTGGACCCGGCGATGTAGTCGTAGCCGAACCAGCCGACCACACCGATCAGGGCGACCCCCAGGACACCGCCGATGATCCTGAGCTTCCGGTCGGCCCGCTCGTCCGCGGAGCGGCCGTACCGGCCCTCGGGCAGCCGCGTGCTCGGCGTACTCATGATCGTCCTCTCGGCCGGGTCCGTGAGAGGGGACCCCGGAATTATTCGCCCCCCGATTCCGTCACTATAGAAGCTGCCCACAGCGCGGATTCACGCCGGGCGCCGACAGCCGACCTACTCAGGCGACAGCCGACTGACCGAGGATTGAGTCTTGACTGACCAGCTGCGACTGATGGCCGTGCACGCCCACCCCGACGACGAGTCGAGCAAGGGTGCGGCCACCATGGCGAAGTACGTTTCCGAGGGGGTGGACGTGCTGGTTGTGACCTGCACGGGCGGGGAGCGCGGCTCCATCCTCAATCCCAAGCTGCAGGGCGACAAGTACATCGAGGAGAACATCCACGAGGTACGCAAGAAGGAGATGGACGAGGCCCGCGAGATCCTCGGCGTCAAGCAGGAGTGGCTCGGCTTCGTCGACTCGGGTCTTCCCGAGGGCGACCCGCTGCCGCCGCTGCCCGAGGGCTGCTTCGCCCTGGAGGACGTCGACAAGGCGGCCGGCGAGCTGGTCAAGCAGATCCGCTCGTTCCGCCCGCAGGTGATCACCACGTACGACGAGAACGGTGGCTACCCGCACCCCGACCACATCATGACCCACAAGATCTCGATGGTGGCCTTCGAGGGCGCCACGGACACCGAGAAGTACCCGGAGTCCGAGTTCGGCCCGGCGTACCAGCCGCGGAAGCTCTACTACAACCAGGGCTTCAACCGCCCGCGCACCGAGGCGCTGCACCACGCGCTCCTGGACCGCGGGATGGAGTCGCCCTACGGGGACTGGCTGAAGCGCTGGAGCGAGTTCGAGCGCACCGAGCGCACGCTGACCACGCACGTTCCGTGCGCGGACTTCTTCGAGATCCGTGACAAGGCGCTGATCGCACACGCCACGCAGATCGACCCCGACGGCGGCTGGTTCAAGGTCCCCATGGACGTCCAGCGAGAGGTCTGGCCGACCGAGGAGTACGAGCTCGCGAAGTCCCTCGTGGACACATCCCTCCCCGAGGACGACCTCTTTGCGGGCATCCGCGACAATGCCTGACATGAGCGCAAGCCTGGCACTGACGCACCTCGTCCCCCTCGCCAAGGAGGTCGACGAGAACAAGGTCACCCCCGGCGTCCTCGGCTTCATCGTCTTCGCGGTGATGGCCCTGGCCGTCTGGGGTCTGATGAAGTCCATGAGCAAGCACATGGGCAAGGTCTCCTTCGAGCAGGACCCCGAGAACGAGGCGGTGTCCGCCGACGGCTCCGGATCCGGCGGGAAGACCGCTCCCGCGAAGGGCTGAGCGGGCGCCCGCGCGGGGCCGGGCAGGCACCCGCGGGAGGCCCCGGCCAGGGGCCGGAGCCCCGGCCACGGGCCTGACGGCGCCACCGGCCCGACCGGCGGCCGTCGGCCATGCCCGGGGCCACCACCAGCCATGACCGGCACCCCGGTGTGAGGCCCTTCGGGCGCACACCGGGCTTCGCCATGTCCCCGCGGGGCCGCCCGCCTCACGTCGCCGGGGCCGGGAGGCCGCCGCCTCACGTCGCCTGGGTCGGAGGCCGTCGCCGCGTCACGTCGTCACGGGCACGCCCATCACATCGCGGGCGTGCCGTCCCGGCACCATGCCCAGGCGCCAGGCCTGCCACCCGGCGTCCAGGTCCACTCCCCGCTCCAGCAGCAGCCGGTACGCCTCGATGAAGTCGTCCAGCCGGCCGTCGCGGGTGGCGTGGCCGGCCCGCCCGAGCTGCGACAGCTCCTCCACGGCCACCGCGGCGCCCACCTCGTGGCCGCCCGGCGCCGCGTAGGGGAGCAGCGTGCAGCGCAGGAAGCGGGCCCAGTCCTCCCCGCGGCGGTCGCCGTACGAGGCGAAGAGGCCGACGGCCTCGTCGCACAGGGTCAGCGCCTGCTGCGTACGGCCGTTGCCCGCGTCGACGACGGCGAGCTCCAGGCAGGTCCACGCCTCGCCGTGAGCGACCCCGATGCGCTGGAAGTCCGCGCGGGCGTCGACCAGGAGCTGGCGGGCGAAGCCCGAGTTCCGCAGGGAGCCCGTCTGCGCGGCGCGCTGGTCGCGGGTCACGCGGGCCGAGTGGTGGCGGGCGCAGGCGAGGCCGTAGACGTCCCGCATGCGCGAGAACATCGTCCGGGAGCGCTCCAGCTCCCGCACCGCCTGGTCCAGGCTGCCGGTCTCCTCCAGGGACTGGCCCAGGTAGTAGACCGTCCAGGCCTCGCCGCGCGCGTCCTCGTTCTCGCGGTGCCGGGAGGCCGCCTGGCGCAGCCCGTCGACCGCGGCGGAGGGGTCGCCCTCGACGAGTCTCGCGCGGGCGAGCTGGGTGAGCGCCCAGGCCTCCCCGCGGGCGTCGCGCGTACGGCCGTACAGATCGAGCGCCTCGCGCAGTTCACGCTCCGCGCGCGGGACGTCGCCCATCCGCAGACCGAGCTGGCCGAGCTGGAAGTGGGCCCAGGCCTCGCCGTGCACCGAGCCGCTCTCACGGTGCAGGACCAGCGCCTCGGTGAGGAGCCCGAGGGCCTGGCCGAGCCGGGACCTGTCGCGCTCCACCGCGGCGAGCGCGTGCATCGTCCAGGCACGGTCGGCCGCCAGCTCGGGTGAGGCCTGGAGGTCCATGGCCTCCTGGAGCTTGGCCGCCGCCTCGACGAGGCCGCCCTGGTGGTGCAGCGTGATGCCGAGCGAGCACAGCGCTCTCGCGGCCCCCGCGTCGTGATGGGCCTCGAAATACAGGTCGACCACCGCGGCCAGGGTCGTCCGCGCCTTGTCCAGCTCGCCGAGCTGGCGGGCCGCGATACCGGTGCGCCACTGCACCGAGCGGACCAGGAGCCCCTGGTCGACGGCCTGGGTCAGCTCGCTGATCTCGCCCAGCCGGTACAGGTCGCCGCGCAGCAGGCAGTAGTCGCACAGGGCGCCCAGCAGATGCAGCACCGCCGCCTGGTCCACTCCTTCCGCGTGTCTGAGGGCCGCCGTGATGAAGCTCGACTCGTCGTCCAGCCAGCGCAGCGCGGCGTCCAGGGAGGTGAAGCCGTGCGGCCCGAACTGGTCGGCGCGCGTCGACGTCTTGCCGTCCACCAGGCGGATCACCGAGTCGGCGAGCTCCGCGTAGTTCACGATCAGGCGCTCCTGCGCCGCCGTGCGCTCCGAGGCCTCCTCCTCGTCGAGCAGACGCGCCGCGGCGAAGGTCCGTACGAGATCGTGCAGGCGGTAGCGGCTGCCGCGCACGTGGTCGATGAGACCCGCCCGGGACAGCGCGGTCAGATGGCGGAGGGCCTCGGGTTCGTCCGTCGCGAGCAGGGAGGCCGCCGCTGCCGCGCCCAGCGAGGCCCGGCCGGCCAGGGCCAGCCGGCGCAGCAGCCTGCGTGCCGTGTCCGACTGGTCCGTGTACCGCAGCCACAGCACCCGCTCGACGGGCTCCACCGGGCCGTAGGCCGCGAGGTCGCCGGCGAGGGCGCGCGGGGTGCGGGGGCCGAGCGAGGAACCCGCGACCCGCAGGGCCAACGGCAGACCGCCGCACAACTCCCGTATCCGGTCGGCGGATTCGGCGTCGTACGGGCCGGACGCGTCCTGGGCCGCCGCGCTCAGCAGTTCCTCGGAGCCGGCCGCGTCCAGCGCCTCCACGGGGAGCTGGTGCACCCAGGCGGCCAGGCCGGCGGGCAGGTCGAGGGGCGTGCGGGCGGTCACCAGGACCAGGCTGTCGGAGCGCTCGGGGACCAGGGTGCGCACCTGCTCGGCGTCGCTCGCGTCGTCCAGCACGATCGTGACGGGCAGGCCCGTCAGATGCTGGTGATACAGCTCGCTCAGCCGTTTGACCTGCTGGTCCTGCGAGGAGCGCTCGCGGAAGAGGAGCTGTTCGCGCGGGGCGCCCAGCCGGTTCAGCAGGTGGAGCAGCGCGTCGCGGGTGGTGAGCGGCGGATCGTCCGGGCTGTCGCCCCGCAGGTCGACCACGCACGCGCCGCGGAACTGGTCCTTGAGGGCGTGTGCCGCCCGGACCGCGAGGGTGCTGCGGCCGGAGCCGGGGGCGCCGTGCAGAACGACGACCGTCGGTTTCGTCTCCGTGCTCGCCCGGGCCGCGTGCACCCACCGCGCGATCCGTGACAGTTCGCTCCGGCGCCCGGTGAACGGGCCCTCCTGTTCCGGGAGCTGACCGAACGACTGCTCCAGTACGTTGCGGCGGCGGGCGGCCGCGCTCTTGTCGGTGCGCCGCAGTTGGGGGGCGCCCTTCTTGGCGCCGGTGGTGGCGCTGAGCACCCGCTGCTGGTCGAGGAACGGGCGGACGCCCCGTACCTCCAGGGCCGTCAGCCACTGGAGGCGCAGTTGCTCGGGGCCGCCGGGCTGTCCCAGGGCTCCGGCGCGGCGGCTCGCGGCGGGCACGTGCGTGGCCGTCACCTTGAGGACGGTGGCGGTCGCGCCCGCCACGGCCACCGTCGCCCCGGTGCCCACCGCCGTGCCGGCGCCGGTGCCGAGGGCCAGGTCGGCGACGACGGCCGCGAGCGCGCCGACCGCGGCCACCAGCAGGGGAGTTCCGGACCCCTCGCGGGCGAACCGCTGCCCGAAGGTCTGCCGCCCGGCCTCGGACTCCTCCAGCGCCCGTGCGTACGCCGTGTACTCCTCGGCGGCCGTCTCCGCCATCGTGTCGAGCGAGGCCCGCGCCCGTGACAACAGGGCGCTCCCGTCCGCACGCCCCCCTGAGCGCCGCACCTCCTCCTCGACAGCCCGGGCCAACAGCCGCTCGGCCTCCGCCCGATGGCCGTCCCGCATGTCACGTCCCCCTCCGGCAGCAACTCCCTGGCCTATGAGTGTCCTTCGACCGCGACGAGAGCGCGAGGGGGCGTCGATCATTCACCGTGATCGCGTGTGCCGGCCATCGGAGTCCGCCCCGCTGGACGCACGCGACCCGCCTGTTCCTCGCGTGGGGCACGGCCTTTGGAGAGGGCGAGGAACACACAGGCGCAGGCGAGCCCCGCCTCCGCCACGGCGCAGGCCAGGGCCTGGACCAGAGGGGCGCCCGGCTGCGCGGTGGTTATGTCGAACCAGGCGTCGAGCACCGCGACCGCTGCCGTCGCCGAGGCGGTCAGCCGGGCACGCGGATCGCGGCGCAGCCCCAGCGCGGCGGTGGCCGCGCAGCCCGCGGCCATCAGTACGTCGAGCCCCGCCCAGGCCACCTGCCAGTTCCGCACCTCGGTGCTGGCCGGGAGCGTCCGCACGAGGAGCACCATCCAGGGCACGAGCGCCACGGCGGTGATGCCGAGCAGCACGAGAGCCCAGTCGCTTCGCATCATGGTGCGCTTCATCTGCATGCCTCAACGATAGAATCACAGAGGAAATTCTGCAAAGAAAATTCTGCAGAACAAGTTCTGTGGACGTGCCGAGCCGGGGGATACCGTGTCCGTATGCCCGACCCCGAGCTGACCAGCCTCGAACGCACCGCCCTGTACAAGTCCCTCGGCAACCCGCTGCGCCGCCGCATCCTCGACTACCTCGGCCGGCACGGCGAGGCGAACTCGACCGTCCTCGCCAGAGAACTCGGCGAGAGCTCCGGCACGACCAGCTACCACCTGCGCAAGCTGGCGGACCAGCATCTGATCGAGGAGATCGCCGAGAAGTCGGGCGGCCGTGAACGCTGGTGGCGGGTGCTGCCGTTCAGCCACACCACACCCGATCCGGCCACGATGGCCCCCGAGGAGCTCGCGGCCGCCGAGGGCGTGGCACGCCTGAAGATCGAGATGGACACCGGGCTGTACCTCCGGGCGCACAGGGAGTACGCGGGCCCCGAGGGGTGGGCCCAGGTCCAGCGCTCCGGCGACTGGATGACCAAGGGAGAACTCCTGGACTTCGTACGGGAGTACAGGGCGCTCCTGGACCGGTACGGCCACTCTCGTGAAGATGCCCCCGACGGGGCACGTCCGGTGCACCTGCGCTTCTACGCCGTCCCGGACGCCGTGGGAGAGTGGCAGGGTGAACCGACTGGCCCATGAGACGTCCCCGTATCTGCTCCAGCACGCCGACAACCCCGTCGACTGGTGGCCGTGGTCGGCCGAGGCCTTCGACGAGGCCCGCAGAAGCAACCGGCCCGTTCTGCTGAGTGTCGGGTACAGCGCCTGTCACTGGTGCCATGTCATGGCCCACGAGTCCTTCGAGGACGAGGCGACGGCCGCCTATCTGAACGAGCACTTCGTCAGCGTCAAGGTCGACCGCGAGGAGAGGCCCGACGTCGACGCCGTCTACATGGAGGCGGTGCAGGCGGCGACCGGGCAGGGCGGCTGGCCGATGACCGTGTTCCTGACCCCGGACGCCGAGCCGTTCTACTTCGGCACCTACTTCCCGCCCGAGCCCCGCCACGGCATGGCGTCCTTCCGGCAGGTGCTGGAGGGCGTGGCGAGCGCCTGGAAAGACCGGCGGGACGAGGTCGCCGAGGTCGCGGGGAAGATCACACGGGATCTCGCCGAGCGCGAGATGTCCTTCGGGGACAGCCGGGTGCCGGGCGAGGAGGAACTGGCCGGGGCGCTGCTCGGACTCACCCGCGACTACGACGCGGCGCGCGGCGGATTCGGCGGCGCGCCCAAGTTCCCGCCGTCCATGGTGATCGAGTTCCTGCTGCGCCACCACGCCAGGACCGGCTCCGAGGGCGCTCTGCAGATGGCTGTGGACACCTGTGAGCGGATGGCGCGCGGCGGTCTCTACGACCAGCTCGGCGGCGGCTTCGCCCGCTACTCCGTCGACCGGGACTGGGTGGTCCCGCACTTCGAGAAGATGCTCTACGACAACGCCCTTCTCTGCCGTGTCTACGCGCACCTGTGGCGTTCCACCGGGTCCGAGCTCGCGCGGCGGGTCGCGTTGGAGACCGCGGACTTCATGGTGCGTGAACTGCGGACCGTCGAGGGCGGGTTCGCCTCGGCGCTCGACGCGGACAGCGACGACGGCACCGGCAGGCATGTCGAGGGCGCCTACTACGTGTGGACGCCGGCGCGGTTGCGTGAGGTGCTCGGGGACGCGGACGCCGAGTTCGCGGCGCGGTACTTCGGGGTCACCGAGGAGGGCACCTTCGAGGAGGGTGCCTCCGTCCTGCAGTTGCCGCAGCAGGAGGAGGTCTTCGACGCGGACAGGCTCGCCCCGGTGCGGGAGCGGCTGCTCGCGGCGCGGGACGGGCGGCCCGCCCCCGGGCGCGACGACAAGGTGGTCGCCGCCTGGAACGGGCTCGCGGTGGCGGCCCTCGCGGAGACCGGCGCCTACTTCGACCGTCCCGACCTGGTGGAGGCCGCGATCGGCGCCGCCGACCTCCTCGTACGGCTGCACATGGACGACCGGGCGCGGCTGGTGCGTACCAGCAAGGACGGCCGGGCCGGCGCCCATGCCGGGGTGCTGGAGGACTACGCGGACGTCGCCGAGGGCTTCCTCGCGCTGGCGTCCGTGACCGGGGAGGGGGTCTGGCTGGAGTTCGCCGGGTTCCTGCTCGACCATGTCCTCGCGCAGTTCACGGACGCCGAGTCGGGTGCGCTGTACGACACGGCGGCCGACGCGGAGCGGCTGATCCGCCGCCCGCAGGACCCCACCGACAACGCCACGCCCTCGGGGTGGAGCGCGGCGGCCGGGGCGCTGCTGTCGTACAGCGCGCAGACCGGCGCGGAGCCCCATCGCACCGCGGCCGAGCGGGCGCTCGGTGTCGTGAAGGCGCTCGGGCCGCGGGCGCCCCGCTTCATCGGGTGGGGGCTCGCGGTGGCCGAGGCGCTGCTCGACGGCCCCCGGGAGGTCGCGGTGGTGGGCGAGGCCGGTGATCCGGCCACAACGGCGTTGCGGCGTACGGCACTTCTGGGCACCGCGCCGGGGGCCGTCGTGGCGGTGGGCGCTCCGGAGAGCGACGAGCTGCCGCTGCTGGCCGGGCGCCCGCTGGTGGACGGGAAGCCGGCCGCGTACGTCTGCCGAAACTTCGTCTGCGACGTCCCGACGACCGATCCCGACCGGCTCCGCGCGGTCCTGAACGGCCGAAACGCATAACCCCCAACCGGTCCAAACGCCCCCAGAGAGCGGTTTGTTCGGCAATTTGACCGAGCGTGATGAAACACGCTCTTCATCGGGGCAACCCGTGTCCTTCACAGATCCCCCATAGCTTCTGCGTGGGGGGGGGGGGGGGCGGGGGGGGGGGGGGGGGGGGCGCGGGGGGGGGGGGCGGCGGGGGGCGGGGGGGGGGTGAGAGATACACAGGGACAGAAGGAGCG
>NZ_JBHYXD010000103.1:25012-31793 GCF_042751995.1 Streptomyces sp. NPDC059371
GTCAATTGGCCCGCGGTTTATTAAACCCGCTATTCCTGGGGGAAACCGTTTTCATACACTCTACCCCCATGCCTTCTGCGTGGGGGGGTGACTGCCGTTACGTGCTGTCACGACGGGGGTTTTGGGATCTGGGGGGGATCTGTGCTCACGTCTGTCTTCATCGCCGCCGTTTCTCTGGCGCTCTTCTGGATGGCGGCCTTCACCCTGTGGTGGCAGATGCACGCGTGGCGTACGCCCGAAGTGCTGGCCTCCACCCGGTTCGGCCGTCCGGACGGGGGTGAGAGCCTGTCCTTCTCGCTGCTGCTGCCCGCGCGGCACGAACAGGCGGTGCTCGACCACACCATCCGGCGACTGCTGGAATCCGGCCACACGGACTTCGAGATCATCGTCATCGTGGGGCACGACGACCCGGAGACCACCGAGGTGGCCCGGAGCGCGGAGGCGCGCGACCCGCGGGTGCGGGTCGTCGTCGACCACCACGAGCGGAAGAACAAGCCGAAGGCCATGAACACGGCCCTGCCGCACTGCCGCGGCGAAGTGGTCGGGGTCTTCGACGCCGAGGACCAGGTGCATCCCGAGCTGCTCGCCCACGTCGACCACGCCTTCCGCACGACGGAGGCGGACGTCGTCCAGGGCGGGGTGCAGCTCATCAACTTCCACTCGAGCTGGTACAGCCTGCGCAACTGCCTGGAGTACTTCTTCTGGTTCCGCTCGCGCCTTCACCTGCACGCGCAGAAGGGGTTCATCCCGCTCGGCGGCAACACCGTCTTCGTACGGACGAAGGTTCTGCGGGAGGCCGGCGGCTGGGACCCCGACTGCCTCGCGGAGGACTGCGATCTGGGCGTACGGCTGTCCAGCGCAGGCAAGAAGGTCGTCGTCGCGTACGACTCGGACATGGTGACCAAGGAGGAGACTCCCGGCTCGCTGGTGTCGCTGCTCAAGCAGCGCACCCGCTGGAACCAGGGCTTCCTCCAGGTCTACCGCAAGCGCGACTGGAAGCAACTGCCCACCTTCGGACAGCGGTTGCTCGCCCGCTACACGCTCATGACGCCGTACCTCCAGGCCGTCACCGGGGTGATCATCCCGCTCAACGTGGCGGTCGCGCTCTTCCTCGACGTGCCCGTCGGGATCGCGTTCATCACCTTCCTGCCGGCCGTGACCGCCCTGGTCACCTTCGTGTTCGAGATCGTCGGGCTGCACGACTTCGGCAAGCAGTACGGACTGCGCGTCCGCACCGTGCACTACCTGAAGCTCGTCGCCGGCGGGCCGTTCTACCAGGTCCTGCTCGCGGGTGCCGCCGTACGTGCCGTCTGGCGTGAACAACAGGGGCGCAACGACTGGGAGCTGACCAGTCACACCGGCGTGCATCTCACCGAAGCGATCCGAGAGGACGTTCCCGCGTGACCTCCACCCTTCCCGCGGCGGCCGCACCCACGGCCCCCGCGCAGCGGCCGGCCGCGCCCGAGAACCTCCCGGCACGGCTCACCGGCCCGCTTCTCCGGGGCTCACGTCCCGACCTGATCCTGTGCGTGGCGCTGCTCACGGCGATCCTCGCCGTGCAGGGCTGGAACATCGCCGCCTATCCGGCCCTCAGCGACGACGAGGGCACCTACCTGGCCCAGGCCTGGGCCGTCCAGCAGGGCAAGGGCCTGGCCCACTACACGTACTGGTACGACCATCCGCCGCTCGGCTGGATCCAGATAGCCCTGCTGACCTGGGTCCCCGCGCACCTCAGCCCGTCCCTGATGACCGTCGGCCCGATGCGCCTCGCGATGCCCGTCGTCAGCGCGGCGAGCGCGGTCCTGCTGTACGTCCTCGCGCGCCGGCTGTCGCTCCCGCGCTGGGCGGCCGGGCTCGCGATGGTCCTCTTCGGGCTGTCCCCGCTCTCGGTCGTGCTCCAGCGGGAGATCTTCCTCGACAACATCGCGGTGACGTGGACGCTGCTCGCGTTCTGCCTCGCCGCGTCCCCGAGCCGTCACCTGTGGCACCACTTCGGCGCGGGCCTCGCGGCCGCCGCCGCCGTGCTGACCAAGGAGACGATGCTGGTCGTCCTGCCCGCGCTGTTCGTCACGATGTGGCGGCACAGCCACCGCGACACCCGCAAGTTCGCGCTCACCGGCGCCGTCACCGCCTGCGTGCTGATCGGCACCGCGTATCCGCTCTTCGCCCTGCTCAAGGGCGAGTTGCTCCCGGGCGGCGGACATGTCTCGCTCTGGGAGGGCATCACCTACCAGATGAGCCGCCCCGGTTCCGGATTCCTCCTGGAACGCGGCACCGGCTCGTACGGTGTCCTCCATTCCTGGCTCTACTACGACCGGGTGCTGCCGCTCGGCGGACTCGCCGGCGCGCTGCTTCTCCTGGTCACCCTCCGCTGGTCGGTGACGGCCCGCGCCCTGGCCGGTCCCGCGCTCGCGGTGGCGATCCTCGCCCTGGTGGCGCTGCGCCCGAACGGCTACCTGCCCGCCATGTACGTCGTCCAGGCCCTGCCCTTCCTCGCCCTCGTCCTCGCCGGGGGCGCCGCGAGCGTCGCCCACGCCGTGCTGCGCAGACGGCGCACGACCCAGGAGTCCGCCCCTGTCACGTGGGGGCGCCGGGGTCTGGCGGCGGTACTCGTGGTGGCCGCGGGTTCCTATGTCGTGCCCCGCTGGTACGACGGTGACCGCACCGCGGTGACGGCCGACGCCAACGCCCCCTACCGGGCGGCCTCCTCCTGGCTGAGGACCGAGGTGAAGGACCCCGAGGACACCAGGGTCCTGGTCGACGACGGGCTCTGGCTCGACCTCGTGCACGACGGCTACCGGCCGGGACTCGGCGCCATCTGGTTCTACAAGGCCGACCTCGACCCCGCCGTCACGAAGACGATGCCCCGGGGCTGGAAGGACCTCGACTACGTGGTCGCCTCCCCGACGGTACGGCGTGACGCGGCCGACCTGCCGAACGTGAAGGCCGCGATCGAGCACTCCACGCCCGTCGCCACCTTCGGCACGGGCGAGGACCGCATCGAGATCCGGCGGATCGACGGGTCCGGCGACACAGGCGACATCAACGGCACCACCACCACGGCACGTTCCGGAGGCGGTCGATGAACAGCTTCGAGAGCATGGTCCCGGAGGCACTGGGCGATCCGGCGGTACGCGCCGCCGGGATCCCGGAGCCCGGTGCCGTCACCATCGTCGTGCCGACCTTCAACGAGTCGGCGAACATACGGCAGTTGCTGCGCCAGATCACCGTAGCGGTGCCGGCGCGGCTGCCCTGCGAGGTCGTCTTCGTGGACGACTCCACGGACGACACCCCCGAGGTGATCACCGAGGCGGCGCGGGACTGCCCGTTCCCGGTGAGCGTGCTGCACCGCGAGGAGCCCGAGGGCGGGCTCGGCGGCGCGGTGGTGGAGGGGCTGAAGGCGGCGACGTCCCAGTGGATCGTCGTCATGGACGGGGACTGCCAGCATCCGCCGTCCCTGATACCGGAGTTGATCGCCTCGGGGGAACGCGCGCACGCGGGCCTCGTGGTCGCCAGCCGGTACATCAAGGGCGGCAGCAGGGAAGGGCTCGCGGGCGGCTACCGGATCGCGGTGTCGCGCGGCGCGACCTGGCTGACCAAGGCGCTCTTCCCGCGCCGGCTGCGCGGCATCAGCGACCCGATGAGCGGGTTCTTCGCGATCCGGCGCAGCGCGGTCACCGCCGAGGTCCTGCGGCCGCTCGGCTACAAGATCCTGCTCGAACTGGCCGTGCGCGACCGCCCCCGCCAGGTCACCGAGGTGCCCTTCGTCTTCCAGGACCGTTTCGCGGGCGAGTCCAAGTCGTCGGCGGCGGAGGGCCTGCGGTTCCTGCGCCATCTCGTCGGGCTGCGCACCGCCTCACCGGTGGCCCGCATGACGGTCTTCGGGCTGATCGGCGCCACCGGCTTCCTGCCGAACCTGCTCGGCCTCTACGCGCTCACCGCCGCCGGACTGCACTACGTACCGGCGGAGATCCTCGCCAACCAGCTCGGCGTGGCCTGGAACTTCCTGCTCATCGAGCATCTGCTGTTCCGGGAACGCCGACGGCACCGCAAGGGCTGGGACCGGGCGGGCCGGTTCGCGCTGCTCGCCAACGCCGATCTGGTGCTGCGCATCCCGCTGATCGCGCTCTTCGTCCGCCACCTCGGGACGGACGCGCTGTCCGCCACGGCCCTGGCCCTGGTGACGACCTTCGTCCTGCGCTTCGCCGGGACCGAGGCGCTGGTGTATCTGCCGCGCCGCAGCGGCGGCGGGCGTGGGAGCCGCAGGGCGAGGAGGACGGCGTGAGATCGCGGACGGGACCACGACGGAGGACCGCTCTGCTGGCCGTGACGGGCCTCGCCGCCGGGCTGCTGCTCGTGTCGCCGCAGCCCGCGTCCGCCGCCAACCTCGTCACCAACCCGGGCTTCGAGACCGACGGCACCGACGGCATGCCGTCCTGCTGGGAGAAGTCCGGCTGGGGCGACAACGACTTCGGTTTCGCGACCGTGTCCGACGCCCACTCGGGCACCAAGGCCATGAAGGTCACGCTGACCCGCCGGGTGGACGGCGACCGCAAGGCACTGATCACCGAGTCCACCGCGTGCGCGCCGGTCGTCACGGCGGGCAAGCAGTACGACCTCGGGCTCTTCTACAGAACGACGACCCCCGACGCGGCGATCACGCTGTTCCGGCACGACGCCACGGCGGGCTGGCAGTACTGGACCGACCTCAAGACCCTGGACATGGCGGCCGCCTGGACGCAGGCGACGGTGCGCACCCCGGCCGTCCCGGCGGGCACCGACCGGATCACCTGGGGCGTCTCCGTGTACGGCACGGGCTCGGCGACCACCGACGACTACACGATGGAACAGGTCTCCGATCCGGTCCCGCCGGCCACCTGCACGGGCACGGCCGACGAGTGCGCGAACGGGAGGTGGACGGTCCTGCCCACGCGGAACCCGGTCCGCTCCATGCACTCCGTCGTCCTGAACAACGGCAAGGTGCTGCTGATCGCGGGCTCAGGGAACAGCGAGGAGAACTTCGACGCCGGCACGTTCACGTCGGCGGTGTACGACCCGGCGACCGGTTCGTACAAGGTGATCCCCACCCCCAAGGACATGTTCTGCTCCGGCCACGTCCAGCTCGCCGACGGACGGGTGCTGGTGCTCAGCGGCAACAAGGCCTTCCCGGTCGCGGGCGGGCACGGGTACGAGGGCTACAAGGACTCGTACGTCTTCGACCCGGTCACCGAGACGTACAGCAGGACGAACGACCTCAACGACGGCCACTGGTACCCGTCCGCCACCGAGCTGGGCAACGGCGACATCATCTCGTTCGGCGGACTGCGCGAGGACTCCTCGGGTTCGGTGACCGCCGAGCGCTGGTCGAACGCGCAGCAGCAGTGGCTGCCGCTGTGGCAGGTCAACCAGACCTGGTCGTTCTGGGGCCTGTACCCGTCGATGATCCTGATGCAGGACGGGCGGCTCTTCTACTCGGGCAGCCATGTCTTCGGCAACGGCACCCCGGGCACGGGTTCCGCGGTCTACGACTACGACGCCAACACCACGACCGCGGTCCCCGGCCTGCGGAACAAGGACCAGCGCGACCAGTCCGCGAGCGTGCTGCTGCCTCCCGCGCAGGACCAGAAGGTTCTCACCCTCGGCGGCGGCAACATCGACTCCAATCCGGCCGCGAACCGGCTCACCGACATCATCGACCTCAAGGCCGCCAGCCCGGCGTACACGGTGGGCCCGCAGATCCCGCAGGGCACGGTGGACCTCGGCAATGGCAAGGTGGCCGAGACCGGCGACCAGGGCAAGATGTACGTGTCCGCCGTGCTGCTGCCCGACGGCAAGGTCCTGGAGACGGGCGGCGCACTGCACAACCGCGCCGACCCGGTCTTCGAGTCGTCGCTGTACGACCCCGCGTCCAACACCTTCGACCCGGTGGCCGCCGACCCGGAGGCCCGCGGCTACCACTCCTCCGCGTTCCTGCTGCCCGACGGCCGTGTGATGACCACCGGCGACAACCCGGGCAACGGCACCTGGAACCACGACGTGTCCGTCTACACCCCGCCGTACCTCCTCAAGGGCAGCCGCCCGACGATCACTTCGGTGATCGACAAGGAGTGGGTGTACGGGGACACGCAGCGCATCACGGTCGACCGGCTCATCGTGAAGGCGGAGTTGATCCGGCCCGCCGCGGTGACGCACTCGTCCGATCCCAACCAGCGCTTCGTGGACCTGCCGCTGAGCGTGGACGGGAACAACGTCGACCTCAACGTGACGAGCAACCCGAACCTGGCGCCGCCCGGCTGGTACATGCTCTTCGCGGTGGACGCCAACGGCGTTCCCTCGGTGGCCGAGTGGGTGCATCTCCAGGGCCCCTCGGCGCTCGCCGCGGACACCGCGTCGGCGCACGTCCACTCCTTCGCCGGCTCCCTGACGGGCGCCGTCACCGGGGCGGACCGGAAGCGGACCTCGCAGAAGGTGTCCACCACGATATCCGGCTGCGACCGGCACTACGGCTCGGTCAACGTCTGTGTGCCGACGGTCTTCCCGGAGGGGGTGAGGAAGACGACGGCGTCCCGCTGCGCCTGGCTGAAGAAGAACGACTACGGACGGCTCAGGATCAACGGCAAGGATGATCCCCTGGGACTCGACCCCAGCAGGGACGGACTGGCCTGCGGCGCGAAGGACCTGATCAGGCGCTAGGTCGTGTCCGCAAAGTCTCGCCTGCCCGGCGACGCCTGGCACGCTCCCCCAAGCTCTTCGAGCAGGGGGGACCCCCACTCGCCGCACC
>NZ_JBHYXD010000104.1:0-31356 GCF_042751995.1 Streptomyces sp. NPDC059371
GTCGAAGGGTTTTTGCTGCTGCAGGCCCAATACGAGGCCGCACAGCGCGAAGCACAGCGATTCACCGAGCGCATGCCCTGGCTGACCACCGCCCAACAGGAAGAAGTCATCCGCCAATACGTTCAGGAACGCAGACACCTCACCCGGCTGACACTGACGGCCGTGGCCTGGCGCAGCCACCGGCTCCGTGAGGAGTACGAGGCCCGCTACGCGCTCCTGCGCGCCAGACTGCTGAAACTGAGCGCTCTGACAGTCTGCACCGCACTGCTGTGGACGGCCTGCCTGACCGCATGGGTGTGCTGGTCCCCAGGCGACTGATAGTTGCCACCGCACTCTCGGCGGTGCCAACCCCAAGATCCCGAAGCGCCAATCACGTCACATCACCACCGCACGCCACCCTTCACGACTTCCCGCCCCAGGTCATTAAGGGACGTTGAAGGTCCAGACGCCGGTCGATCCGCCCACAGGGGTGCCCGGTTCTGCTTCGCCGACCAAGGGGCTCAGCTTCTGTGCGATGGAATTACTCGCCTGGTCACGGCAGCTGCCGTCCCGGAGCAAGCCGGGAGGCCGCGTCGAGGGGGCGCGAGGATCTCGCACGGTGCTGCGACGTGGCGACGCCTCATACCTGCTGGAGAGGAGCGCGTGAGCACTCGTTGCAATTCTTGAGGCGCTCGGCAACGAGGCCAGCGGCTTGGCGAGCGAAAGGCTGCTGTCGTCAGGGCCGCGGCCGGGACGGCGCGGCCATCTCCTCCAGTTGTCGACTCCCGGGGCGCGACGGCCCGTATGTCAGCCCTCCACCTGCTGCTGGGTATAGCTCCACGCGTACTGTTCAGCCAGTCGGAGATCACCACCGCGCTCAGCCCGGGGCCGCCATCCGGGTCGCACGCGTGCCGCCGCATACCCGCCCCCAGACCGGTGGCCACCCACGACGACGCACAGAAAGGACAGCTCAAAAGCTCACCGACGGCATGGCGCACCGCTCCCTGACGACGCGGCTCGTCCATGACTTCGCTGCCGCCCACCGCCTCCTGACGGCGGGCGAAGGGTGCCCGGAGAAAACTCGTGACCTTTCCCTTAGTCACCAGCCGGGACACCTTGTACGTGGCCGTGCCGAGCATCAGCAGGTCCCACGGCAAGACGGTGGAGGGCAGCGGACGCCCCGACCTGCGCAGCGACAGCGCGGCCAGAGCCGTCGCCGCGCCATAGACGCCCGCCAGCACGGCATAACCGCCAAGGGGAACCTCACCCGGAGCGAACGAACTGCCGTACTCTGGGCGGCTCGCGCTGTTCACCGACTGTGCGTGGGAACAGAAGGACGCACCGTCGCCAGCCTTGCCACTGTTGTCGGCCAACAGGAACACCATGGTCACTCCTCCACATCTGTCCGACCGATGACCGGGTCCGCATACGGACACGAGCGCGACTGCTCGGCACGCGGCACCACAGGGCCGAGACATGAGGCGGCTGAGCCTTCACGTGATGACTGTCAGGTGCCGGGTACCCCGATGCGCATGATGAAGCAGGCTCTTGGCAGTGACTGATCGCGGGAGCGGTCGGCGGCGGCAATTACTCTCGGCGCGAAGGCGGAGCAACGCCTGACGGGCGGCACGACTCGTACGTCCCCGGCCCTGCAGCGGCTGACCGGGATGAAGGAAACGGCTGAACCCGGTGGCAGCAAACTGGACCATTGCACGTCGGCCAGGCCCGCGCCATGGGCATCCTGCGTTCAGTCATGGCTCATGCCGGCCTGCGCGGACCGCTGGCCTCGGGCAAGTTCACCGTTACGCCTGACCGCCGACCAGATCCTGGAGAACGCCACCGGCGGCGGCGCCCCACCGCGGACCTGGCCCCGCGAGGAACTCCTCATGGACCTCCTGCACAAGAGCGGGCGGTGAGGTCGTCCGCCCGCTCCGCCGCCAACGCCCGGTCCGCGTACGTTGTGCGGCATGCACGCGAGGGCTGCGGGTACCCGTCGCACGCGGCGCGACACGAACTGCTGTGTGACTCGCGGAGGCACGCGCGCACCCGGGACTACGGCTCGTTCGTGCCGCGCCAGCCGATCTGGCTGCCGGATGGTCCCTCGCAATTGAACGGCAGGTAGCCGGCGCGGAGGGAGAAGGTCTTGGGCACCCTGGTATCGGTGGATGCGGTGCGGGCGATGATCTGCGTCTCGGGCCCGTGCGTTGCGATTTTTGGGCGTTGGGCCCGCGCCGGGTGGGGAGGACCTGGAACAGAGTCATCTTGGTGGAGCATGATCGGGTGGATCGGTGGAGGGTCCGCAGGGAGGTGATGAGGCGTGGCCGGTGATGTGGAGTCGTCGGGCTCTGATGACGCCGAGCGGGAGACGTACGTTGACCTGGCCGGGATCGCCCGCGCGTTCATCGCCGCGGTCCAGGGGCTGCCTGCGGCTGCGGTGCCTGATGCGCTGTGTCGGGCCTGCGTGTCTTTCCTGCCGGAGGTATCGGGTCTGTCGCTGTCGGTGCTCGGGCCGGATGAGGGCGTGGGCGTTGTGCTCTTTGCCAGTGACGAGGTGGCGGCTCTTCTGGCGGAGATCCAGTACACGCTCGGCGAGGGCCCGTGCGCGGAGGCGGTGCGGCTGCGGGCCCCGGTGTTCGCTCCGGCTCTGACCCGCGCTCCGGACGCGCGCCGGTGGCCGCTGTTTTCGGTTCAGGCCGCGAAGGCGGGCGCCGAAGCGGTCTTCTCCGTGCCGTTGCCCGGTGCGGTCGGCGCTCTGGGCACTCTGGATCTGTACCGGGAAAGCGCGGGTGCGCTGAGTCGCGAGCAAGTGCGCACCGCGCTTCTGGTCGCCGACGCTCTCTCTTTGGCCGTCGCCGCGCTTGGCGAGGCTTCTGATGACTCCGACGGAGTCGTAACGTGGCTTGAAGGAGCGGAGTCGGACCGGGAGGAGATCCACCAGGCCACCGGGATGATCATGGTGCAGCTGGGGGTGAGCGCCGAGGAGGCCGTGCTCAGACTGCGGGCCCGGGCCTTCGCGCAGGGCCTCACCTCGACCGACGTTGCACGGGCCGTCCTCGAACGCACCATGGATATGCATCATGAATGAACGCGCACATACCTGCCAGGACCGCGCCGAGGAGACGGACATGAACCGCGAGCGAGAGCTGGCCCAGGCGTTCGTCGACCTCGCGGACACGTACGCACCCGACTTCGACCCCCTGCACCTCTTCAACCGCCTGGTGCACGCCTGCCAGCAGCTGCTGGAGGTGGACGCCGTGGCCGTGATGATCGCTGACGCCCGGGGCACGCTGAAAACGATGGCCGCCACCGACGACGAAGCCGCGTTCATCGAGCTGATGCAGATGCAGACCGGCCGCGGCCCCTGCATGGACTGCTACCGCACCGGACAGGCCCGCAGCATCCCCGACATCACCACCGAACGCGACCGCCTGCCGACACTGATGACCGCCATGTCCGTCGCCGGATACCAGTCCCTGCACACCGTGCCGGTACGTCTGCACGAACGCCTGCTGGGCGCGGTCACCCTGCTCAACGCCCGCACCGGGGATCTGCCCGACAACGACATGCCCCTCGCACAAGCACTCAGCGACACCGCCGCGCTGTCACTGATGCACTGGCCCACCGAGCCGCGCAGCGACGACATCACCACGCGCGTGCAGAGCGCCATCGCCGCCAAGGCCACCCTGGAGATCGCCAAGGGCATGATCGCCGCCCACGGAGACGGCTCCGTCGGCCAGGCCGGACGCCTGCTGGCCGACTATGCCAACCGCCACCGGGTCAGTCTCGCTGAGACCGCTCTCGCCCTGGTCAAGCGCACCATGGAACCGACCCACATCCTCGACGCAACCGCCGCGACCTGAACACCGGCACCGGCTGCGAGCGGGGGCCGGCGGAGCGGGAACGCGACGGCGGGTGGTTGTCGTATCGGTGGGAAGGAGAGTCCGTAGAGAGAGGCTGATGTGCTGCGTGATCGAATCGGACTGGTGGATGTGCTGGCTGCGGCGGAGGATGCTGCGCCGGTGGGCTCGCTCGATGTCGTGGCACGCAATCTGCGCGACCGATTCAACGCGCGGTACGTCTCGTTCCTGTTTGTCGACGTCGTCGGCCGCCGCCTGCTGCGGGTCAACGACACAGCGGCCACGCAACGAGAGGACCGCACCCAACAGGTCCCCCTCATCGGCAGCGGTGTCTACGACGAGGTCCTGCGCAGCCAGAAGCTGGTGCTGGCGCCGGAGGGTGAGGAGGGGCAGCGGGTGCTGGCCCCGGTCACCAACCGCGGCGACACTATCGGGGTGCTGGAGCTGTTCCTCACCGAGGTGACACCCGATGTGCTGGAGCAGGTGCAGGAGGCCGCGCACGCGCTGGCCTACGTCATCGTCACCGACCGTCGCTTCACCGACCTCTACCACTGGGGCAACCGCACCACCACGGTCAGCCTGGCCGCGGAGATCCAGCGCCAGCTCCTGCCCTCGGCCGCCTCCTGCGAGGCCCCCGAGTTCACCCTCGCCGGCGCCCTGGTCCCCGCCTCCGACATCGCCGGAGACACCTACGACTACAGCCTCGACAACGACACCCTGCACCTGTCGGTCACCGACGCCATGGGCCACGACGTCGACGCCTCGCTCATGGCCACCCTCCTGGTCAACGCCTCCCGCGGCGCCCGCCGCGCCGGGGCCGACCTTGCCGAGCAGGCCCGCCAGACCCACCAGGCCCTCCTCGCCCACGGCCGACGGACCTTCGCCACCGGCCAGCTGGTACGCATCGCCCTGGACGGCAGCTGCGCGCAGCTCGTCAACGCGGGCCATCCCTGGCCACTGCGGCTGCGCGACGGCGCGGTAGAAGAGCTGCGTTTGGCCGTGAACCTGCCCTTCGGCGTCGTCGGGCAGGGCCCGTACCGGGTACAGGACCTCGACCTGCGTCCCGGTGACCGACTCGTGCTTTATACCGACGGCATGCAAGAACGCCAGGCGGAAACGGTCGACCTGACCGGCATCATCCGCGACAACGCCACCGAGCACCCCCGCGAGGTCGTGCGCACGCTGGTCGGCGCGGTCTCCGACGCCTACCACGGCCGTCAGCCGAGAGACGATGCCACCGTTCTGTGCCTGGACTGGTACGGCCCCCAGCACGGAGGCCTGCGCACCCCCAACTTGCTCAGGGGGAACCGGCAGGAGGGAGCCTGCGAAGAGATCTCGCATGCGGTCGACTCCCACGCGACGGTCGACCGGGCCATCGGTGTTCTCATCGCGGTTCACGGCCTCTCGCCGACCGCAGGATTGGAGGTGCTGCGCGAAGTCTCCCAGCACACCGACATCGAGCTGCACTCGGTCGCGGAAACGCTGATGGCTTGGGCGTTGGGGCAGTCACTGCCGGAGCCGGTGCGCCAGGAGCTGGACGCAGCGAAGCAGCGGCGCATACCGGAAGACGCACCGGAGGAGCCCGGGTAGGGGAGGTCATACAGCCTTGCCGACCGTACGCAGCAAACGTACGACATACCAAGCAGAACCTTCCTGCCGTACAGCAGCGAGGTCCAGCAAGCGTCGCGACCGCAGTCAACCGCCAGCAGTCGCGTGCGACCGTCTGGGCGCGCAGGCCAGGATGAGGAAGGCTTCGTGGATATCGGTGGCACCCTGGCAGAGACCGGCTCCTCGACGCTGCCGATCACGGGGGCGGCTGCCGCGGCAGTGGTCACGGGGGCGGGCACCCTCGTCATCGTGCACCGCCGCCGGGCCCGGAACCTGATCTGACAACCGTCCGACGCGAGCGGTGGCGCCTCAGGCGGTTCCCGGTTCCAAGCGGACTTGTTCGAGTCCGGACGCACCTCCACCACGCAGGCAGTCGCAGCGAAGGCCAGAAGCAGGACTGCTTCGGCATATGACCGTTCAGAGGTGCATCGCCCTCGGCAGAGAAGCCGCCACCATGATCGTCTTCTGGCTCTCTCCCTATAAAGTCAATGCCGTTGGGGTCTGGTGCAGGTTGGGTCACGCGGCCTGGAGGGCCGGTGTGCTCATGACGGTCTCGAATTCGACGGGGGTCAGCCGGCCGAGCGAGGCTTGTCTGCGGCGCCGGTGGTAGGTCCGCTCGATCCAGGTCACGATCGCGATCCGCAGTTCCTCGCGGGTGGCCCACGATCGGCGGTCGAGGACATTCTTCTGCAGCAGGCTGAAGAAGGACTCCATGGCCGCGTTGTCGCCTGCTGCCCCGACTCTCCCTATCGAGCCGATGATCCGGTGCCGCTCGAGCGCCTGGACGAACTTCCGTGACCGGAACTGGGCAAGTTCAACCAGTCGTTGCAACACCGGGCTGTTGCAGCGAGCGTAGCTGCTCTTCGAAGACCTCAGCCGGCGTCCGCCAACCGAGGACCTTGCGGGGCCGGTTGTTGATCGCCATGGCGACGGCTTCGAGGTCCGTGGACGACCAACGGGAGAGATCAGTGCCCTTCGGGAAGTACTGACGCGATCCGCTGCCAGAAGTGGCGCTGCACCGCACGAGACGGCTCCGGCCGGCCCGGTGAACGCATCGGCGGTCGCATCGCCCGATCCGCCGCCCACAGCCGTCGCGCTCCCGCTGGCACCTCCGGCACCTTCCGCCTCTTGTCTCGTCCCATCGCGCACCTCCGTGATCAAGGTGTTGCGACGACCAGTTGAATCCGCCCTGCGACCCGCGATCGCTGTGCAGAATGCACCCGGCGACGTGTCCGCGCCGGGCAACGGCGTTGTTCAGGGCTGTGACGGCCAGACGGGACTTCATCCGTGCGTCGATGGAGTAGCCCACGATCCTCTTGCTGAAGACGTCCTTGACCGCGCAGAGGTACAACTTGACCTCGAACGTGGCGTGTTCGGTGATGTCGGTGAGCCATCCGTCACGCAGTAGCTTGTGCACGGGCAGGACGCGGTTGGCCGGCACCCGCCAGAGCAGGTCGGCGCCACTGTCGGTGAAGGCTCGCCACAGCGGGACGCCGAGAAACTCGCGGTCGGCCAGCACCAGCCAGCCCGCACTGCAGGACCGCGGCAGACGGCCTACGAGCGTGACTTCACCGGTCCGGCAGCCGGCGAGTTCCGCATCCAGCACCGCATGGCTGCCCACTTCCACCAGCGCCGCCATCCGCACCTGGACAAACGCACTGCGCTTTGCTCCGCGGCCGCTGCCGGGACGGCCGAACGCGGCCTGATTGGCTTCCGTGTCGGCGACGTCCCAACAGGTCCCGTCGACGGCCGGCACCCGCAGGCCCCGCCAGAACGCGCCCGGCGTCGACTCGTCGGCCATCGGCTTCGCGGTCGCCGCGAACAGCACCTGAAGTGGTTCGAAGCCCAGTCGCTGCCGAGCTCTGAACAGCGAAGACTTCGCCGAACATGCCAGTCGCCCAGCAGTCCCAGCCCCCGCAGACCCGCGACCAGATGCCGCATGACCTCGAGATAAGGAGCAGGCGAAAACAGCGCCAGCCCCAGGACGAAATACACCACCAGCCGCGCAGGAAGCAGCCGCCTCCGTTGCTCTGCACGACCGCACGCAGCCACCACCCGGTCCACCAACCCCGGCGGATACACCCGCGTCAGCAGACCCAGACCCGATAAGTCAGACGCGCTCGAAGCCACCCCAACCACCCCCGGGACCCACTGCCAACCAGCCTACCCACGGCAAAAGGAACGGCTGTGCCCCTAAAGTGCCCTTCAAAGGGCGGGGGTTGGCCGGGACCTGTCCGGTGGCTGGAGTTTGGACAGCGATCTGCAGTGCCTTGAACCGTCGCAGACATGTCACAACAGCAACCAGGCGCGCACCAGGTACGGGCGCTGTGGCTGCCGGTCACCTCCTCCCGTGCATACCGCGAGGGCCTAGGGCATCAGGTGGGCCGCGGAGCGGGCCCGCTCCCACATGCCGGGGATCTGCTCGCTCGGACGCTGCTGTTCGCCGTGCAGGGCGTTGAGCACCACCAGGCATCCGGTCAGAGCCGGCACCGCCCACTGCGCCAGGTGCAGCTGCCGCCGCGCCTTCTCCAGGTCGATCGGGTGCTTGGCCGCCTTTTCGGCGTCAGCGGGGTCAAAGGAGGAGGCCAGCTCGACCTTCTTGCCCAGGACGCGGGCGTAGGCGGTGGCGGCCAGAGCCGCCGCGGTGACGACGGTCTTGGCCGTGGTGGAGGCGGCTACGCCCTGCTGGGCGGCGACACGGTGCGCGTTCACGGCGAGCAGCCCGCCACCGCCGAACAGGTGCGCGCCGATCGCGGCGGCGTTGACCGGCGCCCACTTCGCCCACCCCGACGACGAGATCCGGACCCTGGTCGCCTCCGTGCCGCCTTCGTCCTCGGCCGCACCGTTGAGACCGACCGCCCCCATCAGCGAGCCGCCGAACCAGGCCGCCAGACCAAGATCGTGCAGGCTGCGGACGGCGGTGTTGCGTTCAGACATGGCGGAGCTCCTTCAGGGACGGAAAGAGGGGCTTGGCCGACGTAGACGGCGACCCCCACACACCCTCACCGGACTCCAAGCGCCCCGCCATCACAGCAGATCAGACGGGTGAACAAACGAGCCCCAGCAGCAGGGCCCGACCTGTCGAGCGCCGACGCCCTCGCCTACGCCACCACCCCCGAATCCCACACCAGCCACCTGGTGCGGTCCACGGGCAGCGACTCGATTCGTAGGCCCACGCCAGTCAACGCCATGCCGGAAGCACCGCAGCTCTCGCTCTGCTGCCGCCGACTCGTCGATTGTGCAAGCCCCCAGCAGTGCACCGTCCTGCCCGCTATCGACGGCGAACCCATCCTCCTCGTCGCTGAACTCAGTGCACCCGGCCCGCCGCAGAACCTTGCGGATCCGCTCAGCACCCCGGCCACGCGGGTCCGATAACGGGCGCAGACCCCGCCCAACCATCAGCACCATCCACGCCAGCCTCACCCAATAACGGGTCTGCTGCGCGATTACTGAGCACTCACTGCCATCAGGTTCAGCTCCCGTGTAAGCAGCTCCCTCCGTTCCCCCATCAACTCAGCCTCAACGCGTCGACTTCGCTCTTCACCGGTAGGGATCAGGCATCGCGGCGGCTTGCTCCCTGACCTGTTTGCCCCAGGCGATTTGCAGGGACTTCGGGATTTTTGTCGTCAGGCCTTCGTCCTTGGTAAGGACGAGCTCCCGGCCGTATGCACCGCTGCCGCAGCCGTCAGACTGCCGCGTGAGTCGTACGTCGGCAGACCTGTCGATGACGGGCCGGGCCCCGCCCTTACGGATGACCCGGAAACGGACCGGTCCAGAGTCCGGATTCACGTCGTCGGGCAGCGAGAGTCGGAGGTTTGCGATGCCCTGCGTTCCGCAGATGCTCTGGCACACGCGCCTCACATACACAGCTCCGCAACGGCCCCCGTGAGATCACCATAGCCCTGGCGCCCGAACAGCACACTCACCCCAGACACGACGCCGACCCCGGCGCACCCTGACCCCGCCTCGGAGCACTCGGATGCAGCCGTAAGGAGAACGAGTCCCACCGCTACGGCATGCGCCTTCCGCGTCACCATGTCTTGACCACTCCCGGAAGCGCCTTGATCCAGTACGGCCTCAACCGCACCAACGTGGGCACGCTGCACACTGGCGACTCGCTGGGCGGCGATGAGCAGCCGGTGCAGCCCGGCAACAGGCGATCGACGTCCTACGCCGCCAGGTACCACCGTGCATCCACTGCCAGCCCGACACAGCCTGCTCAAACTGGGCCATCAACGGCACACCGTTCGACATCAATAATCCCGAGGTGCACCCCGTCGTGGAGGGCCAGCGTGTACGGCTCGACTTCGTCAACCAGCGAGAAGTGGCACCCGATGCACCTGCACGGCCACACGTACCAGCTCGGCACCTCCGACCCGCGCAAGGACACCGCGAAAGTGCTGCCCGAGAAGACGGTGTCCGTCTTCCTCGACGCCGACAACCCCGGCCAGTGGATGCTGCACTGCCACAACGCGTACCACGGCGAGACGGGCATGACGGCGAACGCGGCCTACAAGGCCTGACGTTCTGCTCGCGCGCTGCCTGGATGGGCGCACCGGGTTCCGACCGGGTGCGCCCGAACCGTTCACGGTGACGACCGCAATGGCTGGTTCATCGACCCAGCAGCGATCAACATCCGCGATAGCGCAAGCCATCCCTCATCCCAGCAGGCCGGCACGCTCCAGGAACGTCCTCCACGTCCAGGCCCGCAACGAACCATGTCCGACACGGGGGTCGGCGCCTTGCCGACGGTGAGCAGTGATTGCAGCAGGGGACCCGCACGATCGGTGACGGCTCCGAGCGCTGAGCCACTGCCCTCGGCACCGTCAAGAGCAGCCGTGCCGGGGTGAGGCTCAGCCAGCTCCGGCCACCGTGGCCGGGGTCTGCGCCCGGGTGTCACGCAGGCCGAGACGCAGGTGCTCGACATGGTAGAGAGCCTGTTCCAGGAGTTCGGCGACGTGGTTGTCGTAGAGGGCGTAGACGATCGAGCGGCCCCGGCGCTCGCCGGTGACCAGGCCGAGGTTGCGCAGCAGGCGCAGCTGATGGGAGCAGGCGGACTGCTCCATGCCGACGGCGTCAGCGAGCTCGGTTGCCGCGCACGGGCCCTCCTGCAGGCGGGCCAGGATCCGCAGCCGCGAGGGGGTGGCCAGCGCCTGGAACGTGGCAGCGACATCGACGGCGCCAACGGTCTCAAGACGCTCACGTGCGGTGGCGATGTTCTGTCCGTCAGCTCCGTGCCCCATGAGCTTCATCCTACGGAGAAGCATCCATGAACGCATGAACGAGTCTTCATGTAACCCTTTACCGTGGGGAGAGTGACGCCGGAATCCGGTTGCTCGCAGATCCGCCATGCCCTCGTGAAGGACCCACCCGATGACCTCCGCAATTGCCCCGCCAGCGGTTCAGACCGACCGGATCTGCGCCCCACGCGACGCCGCCGCGCCCCGGCGGCGTACCCGGGTTCTCGCGCTGCCCGAGGCCCGGTAGGCGGCGGCCGCGCTGGTCCTGTTCCTGGTGGCGCTGCCTTTGCAGCTGGCCGGCGCCCCGGCCTGGGCCTGGGGCCCGTTGTACGCACTTGCCTACGCGGTCGGCGGCTGGGAACCAGGGTGGGAGGGGCTGAAAGCCCTGCGGGAGAAGACGCTCGACGTCGATCTGCTGATGGTCGTCGCGGCGCTCGGCGCGGCGGCGATCGGGCAGGGGATGGACGGGGCGCTGCTCATCGTCATCTTCGCCACATCCGGAGCGCTGGAGGCCCTGGCCACGGCACGGACGGCCGACTCCTTGCGCGGCCTGCTCGACCTGGCGCCCGCCACGGCCACCCGCATCGACGCCGACGGTGGCGAAAAGACCGTCACCGCAGAGGAACTGTCCGTCGGCGACACCATCCTCGTACGGCCCGGCGAGCGTGTCGGCGCCGACGGCCAGGTGCTGGACGGTGCGAGCGACGTCGACCAGGCGACCATCACCGGAGAGCCCCTGCCGATTGCCAAGAGGAAGGGCGACGAAGTCTTCGCCGGCACCCTCAACGGCACCGGCGTCCTGCGCGTCCGCGTCGAGCGCGACGTCTGCGACACGGTGATCTCCCGGATCGTGCGGATGGTGGAGGAGGCGTCGGAGACCAAGGCCCCGACTCAGCTGTTCATCGAGAAGGTCGAACAGCGCTACTCGCTCGGCATGGTGGCGGCCACCCTTGCCGTCTTCCTCTTCCCGCTCGCCCTTGGTACACCGCTCACGGACGCCCTGCTGCGGGCGATGACCTTCATGATCGTCGCCTCGCCCTGTGCGGTCGTCCTGGCGACGATGCCGCCGCTGCTGTCGGCGATCGCCAATGCCGGACGGCACGGCGTGCTGGTCAAGTCGGCCGTGGTGATGGAGCGTCTGGGGCAGATCGACGCGGTGGCCCTCGACAAGACGGGCACGCTGACCGAGGGGACGCCGAGGGTCACCGACATCCGGCCGCTGGCCGAATTGAAGCCGAACGAGCTTCTGGTCCTCGCGGCAGCGGCCGAGCATCCGAGCGAGCACCCGCTGGCCCGCGCGGTCGTGGATGCGGCGCGCCTACGCGGGCTCGCCCTGCCGGTTGCGGATGCCTTCGACTCCACGCCCGGCGTCGGCGTGACCGCCACCGTAGACGAGCAGGTCGTCGCTGTCGGCGCACCGGCCAGGATCCTGGGCTACACGAGCGACGCGGACTCCGCCCGTGCGGCTGCGCTGGCCGCCGAGTTGGAGGACGACGGGCGAACCGCCGTCCTGGTCACCGCGGACGGAGTGCCGGTGGGCGTACTCGGCATCGCCGACCGGCTGCGCCCCGACGCCGACACCACCGTCACCGCGCTGACGTCCCTGTGCGGAACCGCACCGCTGCTGCTGACCGGTGACAACCCGCGTGCCGCAGCCCGCTTCGCCGCCGAGGTCGGCATCAAGGACGTGCGCGCCGGACTGCTGCCCCAGCACAAGGTGGCCGCTGTGAAGAAACTGCAAGAGGCTGGCCGCAAGGTGCTCGTGGTCGGTGACGGCGTCAACGACGCCCCGGCCCTGGCAGCCGCCCACACCGGCATCGCCATGGGCCGGGCGGGATCTGACCTCGCCCTGGAGACCGCCGACGCGGTCATCGTCCGCGACGAACTCGCCACCGTCCCCGCGGTGATCTCCCTGTCCCGCCGCGCCCGCGAACTGGTGGTGCAGAACCTGGTCATCGCCGGCGTCTTCATCGCGGTCCTGGCGATCTGGGACCTCGTCGGCAACCTCCCGCTCCCGCTCGGCGTCGCGGGCCACGAGGGCTCGACCGTTATCGTCGGCCTGAACGGGCTGCGGCTGCGGCATGACTCGGCCTGGCGACGGGCCGCCGAATGAGCCGCCGCAAGACTTCGGCAGCCCAAGCGGCACCTCGGTGCACGGTGACCGTGTGCCGGGGCTGCGGCTGCGGCACGGCCAAGGTGTCGGCCATCGACCCCGGGACCCAACTCGCATCCGGGTTGGACTCAGTCGCCCACGCCCGTGTGGTGAACTGTCTCGACGCCTGCGAGCAGGCCAACGTCATCGTCGTGCAGCCGTCCTCGGCGGGCCGGGCCGCAGGTGGACGGCCGGCCTGGGTCGGACTGGTCAACGCCCCGGACGCCACGGCCGACATCGTGGCATGGGTACGCGCCGGAGGACCGGGCATCGCCACTCCACCAGAGATCCTCGACTGAGGTTGTCGCGGTGACCGGCGTGAAGACGTCGGCCGGGCCGTCACGGCTGTGGCACCGGCCTACTCGCACTTGGGCGGGGAGTACTCATTGCGCTTGGCGCTCCGCGGCCGCGGCCTGGTTGCGACCCGGTTCTTTGGCTGCAAGAAGCGTTGGCCGCGGTCGGCGTCCGCAACGTCCGGCACTGCGGCGCGCACCGCTTCTGCAGACGGTTCTCGCGTGTTGCCGCTTGGCCGGTGACGGTACCAGCGCGAGAGCGGCGGCTGATGAAGGCTGTCCAAGTGGTCCTTCATTCGACAACTTGGCCGACATTCCCGCGGCTGCGGGGGCGGTGCCAACGCTGGCGAGAAGCCCAAGGCCGTAGCAGCACCATCGTGGTGATAGCGGCGTCGAGGGCTTGCTTGCTTCTGAGAGGGCGATTCGTGAGGCGATGACTGTTTTGCCGTCATCTCATGGAGTGGGCTTGGGGCGTCTCGGCTGATCGGTGGGGCTGGGGGTGCTGGGCTGATCGGGTGAGTGAGCGCAAGCGGTATCCGAGCGATCTGTCGGATGAGCGGTGGGCGCTGATCGAGCCGGTGATCACCGCGTGGAAGGCCGCGCATCCGTCGGTCAGCGGTCACCAGGGCCGTTATGAGATGCGGGAGATCGTGAACGCGATCCTGTACCAGTCCCGGACAGGCTGCCAGTGGGACTATCTGCCGCACGATCTTCCGCCGCGATCGGCGACGTACTACTACTTCGCCAAGTGGCGCGACGACGGCACCGATCAGACCATCCACGACCTGCTGCGCTGGCAGGTCCGCGAGAGGGCAGGCCGGTTGGAGGACCCGAGCCTGGTCGTACTGGACACCCAGAGCGTCCACGCCGCGGTGAACGTGCCCGCCGGCACGACCGGCAAGGACCCCGCGAAGAAGGTGCCCGGCCGCAAGCGCGGGCTCGCGGTCGACGTGCTGGGCCTGGTCATCGCCGTGGTCGTACTCGCCGCCTCCGCCCACGAGAACCGGGCGGGGACGGTCCTGTTGGACCGGGTCGCCGCACAGACGGCGACTGTGTCAAAAGCGCTGGTCGACCAGCGCGGTGGTCGCGCACGGCGCCACCCTGGGTATCGACGTCGAGATCGTCGAGCGCAACCCGGCAGAACGGGGCTTCGTGCCGCAGGTGAAAAGGTGGGTGGTCGAGCGCACGTACGGGATCTTGATGCTGCACCGGCGCCTCGTCCGCGACTACGAGAGCCGCCCGACCAGCTCGGAGTCGCGGGTGTACTGGGCGATGACCGACGTGATAGCACGCCGGCTCACCGACCAGACCACCCCGACCTGGCGAGACGCATGAACGGGCCCGTACCGGTCCGGTCATTACTGGACAAGATCGCCGCACGCGAGCAGGCTCTCGCCGACGAGGCCGAACAGGTCCGAGCGCGGCTTGACGAACTCACCTCCCGGCTGCGCGAGCTGGAGCAGGAGGCCGAACACCTGCGGATCACCTGCAAGACCGTCCTCGCTCTCGCTGACGAACCCGACCCGCAGCCCATGGTCCCGCAGCACCCCGCCTACCAGCAGATCCTCGCCACCTTCGCCGACGCGCGCAATCCGCTACGGGCCCGTGACCTGTGCCAGGCCCTCGACCTCGACATCGTCCCGAAGAACATCGAGAGCACACGGCACAAGCTCAAGCGCCTGGTCAGTCGCGGCATCCGCACGGAGCCCGAGCCTGGCTTGTTCACCCTGCTCCGAGCGTGACGGGGCCGAGATTGGTAGCCAGGCGGCTGGCAGCGATCGAAACGGCCTCTGCCGCCGTCGTCGCCTCGATGAGGCCCTCGCCCGTCATGTTGGTGCTGACGGTAAATGGCTTCTGCCGATGGGCGGCCAGGCAAAGTCGGACAACGGTGAGGCGCGGACGGGTGCTGGTGGAGAACCGCAGGACCCAGTGGCTGGTGAAGGGGTAGAGCCTTCGCAGTGCCGGCTCGGCGTATGCCGCCTCGATCAGCGCGCGGTACTCGGGCCAGTCCACCTCGCCGGCTTCGGTGAGCAGGTGTTGCCACTCTGATTCGGTCAGTAGCCCCGGATCGTGGTCGGCCATCTCGAAGCGACCCGTGAGATGCACGAACGGAGCGACCTCCCGGATGGCGGTCAACTCGTCACCGCTGTGCCAGGCATGCGCGGCCCGGACGATTTGGGCCAGCTCGTCTGTGTCTCCTTCGACAAGCGCCATGTCCTGGAATGACTCGCACCCGCGGATGGACCAACGACGTTCGACCGCCCAGGCGCTGATGGCCAGAGTGGTCCGGCGCGGAGCCCCGCTCGCGACCGAAGCCGCTCGCAGTGGGGTTGCTTCGGAGACTGTGAACGACACGGAAAGGCCGTCCCTGTCGGCTACCGCCTGAAGTGCCGCGGCAAGGCTGCCCTCGGCCGCGATGTCGGGATACAGAGCGGCGGGATCTTGGGAGGCGGCCATGAGTCACGATTGTGCCCCAGCCACTACCTGCGGTGTCTGTGATTCGAGGCATCGCCACGACTCCACTACGCAGACCGGGAACGGCGGTCAGCCGGGTCGCTTGCGCTCGCAGACGCGAACACGGCCCGGCCTCATCACTCTCGAACAGGCCGCCTCGCCCAACGCCGTGCTTGAAACGGACATTCGCTCGCGAATCTCCCTCTGAGGACCGTTTCCCTCAAGGCTGGGGGCCGCTCTGTTCTGTAAACCGGATTCATGGGCTGCGGGCAGCCCCGACTCGCCGGTGAGCCTTCAACCCCTGCTCGTGATCATCCGCTGCCTAGACTCCGCTTATGGAAGGGGCGCAGTTCTGGTGGGGAGTCGTGGCGTTCGTTCTCGGAGGCGTAGCGACCCAAAGGTATGGCTGGAACGACCGCCGGCGCCAGCGCAGGGAGCGGCAGGAAGCTCTCGACAACGCCAAGCGTGAACGGCGGGAAGCATTCAAGTTGCAGCACCTCGTAGAGGTCAACCAGCTCCTGCGGAACCTGCGCCATCACGGGGACAAGCTCATCTCGGCCAAGCGGCCCGACCACCGGCCCGGATATCGTCCCACCGAGCCACCCGAGGACAACGCTCGACGGTGTAGGGCCGCCATCACGGAGGCCGACGACGCCCTGGCCGCGCAGGTCGGATTCATCCTCGACGACGAGGTACGGGCGCTGGTGCATGTAGCTGCCGGATGCACCCGCTCGGTGTCCGCCCCACCGCAGGCTCCGGCTGGGCTCCCGCAGAGCACCTCGAGCGGCACCCCGCGACCTACCACCGCACCCACGGGGTCCGGTACTTCCACGGCTGCTACTCGATCGGCGACGACACCCTCTGGGGCGTCAACCGTCGCAAGAAGGGCGCCGCGAACACCCTGACCGTCTTGAGGTCGATCCGCGCGGCTCGCCCGGACGGCGTCCCGATCTGCGCATCTTGGACAACCTCTCCGCGCACAACGGCGAGACGATCCGACGCTGGGCGAAAGAACCGCGTCGAGTTGTGCTTCACCCCCACCTACGCGTCCTGTCCTAACCCGATCGAGGCCCACTTCGGCCCGCTGCGGCAGTTCACCGTCGCCAACTCGAATCACCGCAATCACACCGTCCAGACCCGGGACCTGCACGCCTACCTCCGCTGGCGCAACACCAACGCCCGCCACCCCAATGTCCTGGCCGCGCAACGCAGGGAACGTGCCCGCATCCGCAGCGAGAAGGGAATCCGCTGGGGCGGACGCCCCCTGACCCGAGCTGCTTGATCGTGGTGGTGGACCCGACCAGGGCCACTACCGTGCTGACATAGCAAGCAAGCGGCAGCCGTACTGGCGCACCATCGGGACTCCGACGACTCTCGTGCTCTACCAAACCGTCGACAGACGGCGGTACGCGATCTACTTCACCGAACCGTCGGGCGTCACCGACGGCGCTCTCGGTACCGCGCAGGCTGCCTGCCACCAGAAGGCCGAAGAACTCCCGCACAGACGTCTGGAGGTGCTCTGGCGCGAATCCGTTCAAACCGATGGGGTGGACCGGCACCGTCACCAGCGCCGACCCACGTCCACCTGCCTCACCGGATCAGCGTGTCACTCAACCGGCGAACCTTCGCCGTCAGAGCATTAGCGGGGCAGGCGGCCCAACACGGCACGGAACCTCTCCCGCCCTGCCGTGACGCTCGCGTCCCACAGGCCTGAGGCGTTACCGCTCACCGAGAAGGACTGGAGCCGTTGTTCCTCGGCGAGAAAGCTGGCACCCGACACGTTCTGGTCCAGCATGCCCATCGCGGTGAGCGCCGCATGACCGCAGGACACCGCTTCATCAACGCTTCCGGAGCCGTGGGCTAGGAGCTGTCCGGCCGATCTTGTGACTGGCTCGTCTGTGGCTCGTTGGTCTGGGTATGGGGCGGGACCAACGCGGCGACTTGTCGGATGCCGAGTGGGAACGGCTGCGGCCGTTCCTGCCGGTGAGCAACGGCCGTTGTGGGCGGTGGCGAGACCACCGGCAGGTGATCGACGGGATTTTGCACCGGGTGCGGACCGGGGTGCAGTGGCGTGATCTGCCCGAGCGGTTCGGGCCGTGGAAGACGGTCTACGAGCGACACCGCCTGTGGTCGGCGGACGGCACCTGGGAGCGCTTGTTGCAGCAGGTGCAGGCGGCAGCCGACGCGGCGGGTGACGTCGACTGGGACGTCTCGGTCGATTCGACCAGCGTGCGTGCGCATCAGCACTCGGCCGGCGCTCGCAACGAACGGCCGCCCGCCTCTTCCGCTTCAAAGGGGGACGAGGCAGCGGAACACCAGGCCGAACGCCGTGGCAGAGCCTGGTCGGCCGGCTGGCGGAGGTGGTGCAGGAGGTGAGGGCCTGGGCCGCTCGCGGGGTGGCTTCACCAGCAAGATCCACCTGAGCGCCGACGGACGTTGCCGCCCGCTGTCTCTGATCGTCACCGCCGGACAGCGAGGTGACAGTCCCCAGTTCAAGACGGTGCTTGAGAAGATCCGCGTTCTCCGCCTGGGGCCGGGCAGGCCTCGCAAGAAGCCTGACAGCGTTGCCGCGGACAAGGCCTATAGCAACCGCCCCTGCCGCGAGTACCTGCGACGCCGCGGCATCCCGCACACGATCCCGGAGAAGACCGACAGCCAGGCCGCACGCCTGCGCAAAGGATCCCGCGGCGGGCGACCACCGGGCTTTGACGAGGACCGCTACAAGAAGCGCAACACCGTCGAACGGGCCATCAACAAGCTCAAGAACCACCGGGCCGTGGCCACCCGGTATGACAAGCGCGGCTACGTCTTCCTCGGCACCGTCACCGCAGCCACCCTGGTCATCTGGCTTCGATCGTGAAGTTCTCGTGTCGAGGGCTATGCCGGTTCCCCGGCTCCCCGCCTGGACGAGCGCTCTCAGCCATTGTCCTCAGACTGCGGATCCGCGTCCTGGAGATTGCACCTGTCCTGCCAACGGGCGAAGGCACCAGCGATTTCGTCGGGTGAGTGAACCCACTCGCCCTCACTCGTGCTGCCGTGCCAAAGGACTCCGGGACGATACGGATCCCGGCACAGGTCGAAGCCGTGCAGGTGCTGCAGGGCCCCGAAGACCAGCGGCGGGACGTGAAAGGCCGCCTCGTCTTCGACCCACGAGGCGGCCCAAGCATGGACCGCTTCACGGGTCACGTCGCCGGCGATGAGTGCCTGCCATTGAGCAGCTACATCCTTGCGACTGGGTGCAGGCCTCGGAGTCTTGCGATCGCTCATGTGTTCACAATCGCAGCCGCATGACCCAGGAGATAGACCAAATCTGTTCCTTGATCGGCCGGACAGCTCCTAGCAGGGCGTACCGCAGGCAGAGGGCAGCGAAGAAGGCGTAGGTGTCTGCGACATCCGTGATCCCCTCCTCGGTCGGCTGAAGCTCCGGGAACCGCTCCAGCAGGCGCACGCGCTCGGCAGCGTCGACGAGCGGCCGGTCGGCATGCCAAAGATCGCGCACGGCCTCCACATAGACAGCCAGGTCGGCTTCCCGCCCCGGCGCGCCCGCCCGCAGGCCCACGAACAGCGGCGCCATGCGTTCAGCGCAGCTGGCGACATACAGACGGATACCTTCGCCGCCCCCGCCGCGCAGTACCTCCGCGACGGCCTCCTCCACCAGCGTCTTCACGTCCCACCCCTCATGCCGCTCGAACAGATCCACAGCCTACGCACCGGACTGAGGACCGCAGCTTGACGAGCTATGACCCTGAGGTGTCCGCACGTCAGCCGCCAACGCGAGGCCGAGGCCGCAGTCGTCGCCCGACTCGGCTGCCTGGACAGCAATCCTGTCGCCGTGCCGCACGCCTGACCGGTCAACGGCACTGATCGTTCTATTCTTGTTCTAGACGCTGAATGTGCGTGGCGGTGAGGAGAGAACTGATGACGACCCCCCTCGTGCCCCCGGTCAGCGAGCCGGACCCGAGTGTCATGCTCTGCTCGGGCAGCCAGGTGTCCGGGTGGACAGGCTGTTGTGGCTGGACAGGTTGTCGGTGACGATCCAGATCTGGCCGGTCGGGTTGGCGTCCTCGAGCAGTTGCAGGAACCGCTGGTAGAAGACGCTGTGGCGGGAGGACGCGGTCATGGTGAGGGCCTGGCCGTCGGCCGGCCGCAGGCCGCCGTAGACCCAGGTTTTCTCCGGTCTGCGGCTGTAGTCCAATTCCGCTTTGATCCGGCGGCCGTTGGGTGACCAGGCGGGTGCGGGCGGGAAGGTCCGGGGGATCACCGGCCCCAGCTCGTCGGCGCAGATCACCGTCACGTCGTCGGGCGGCTGGGTGTAGAGGCCGATGATCCTTGTCCTTTTGGGACGAAGTCCGGGTCCTTCGACCGTATCCAGGACCGGGTGCGGCGCCAGCGCACGCCCTCGGCGAGCAGAATCCGGCGGACCTGTGAGCGACCCACCTCAATCCCTTCGGCCTGTGCTGCCGCAGCCAGAGAGTCCAGCGTCCACTCCGGTGGTCCCGACTCGTCGAAGGCCCACAATTCCCCGACGGGCTCCCACCGCAGTCGCCCCGGCGGCACGGTCTTGACCAGCGAAATGATCCGGGATCGTTCCTCCTCGGTGATCCGCCGCTTGCGGCCCTGCCCGCCCAGATTATCCAGCCCGTCCAGGCCCAGGCGGTTGAAGCGGTGCAGCCAGCAGCGAACTGTTTTCTGGCTGCAGCCCAGCTCCACAGCGATCACCGGAACCCGCAGTCCCGACCAGCTCAACTCGATCATCCGGGCCCGCATCACCACATCCCGCGGAGCCTTCCGTGCCCGCGACAGCCGACGGACGACAGCCCGCTCATCCTCGTCCCATTCCGGCCGTGCCCATAAAACCATCGCCCAGCACCCGCCCCCGAGCACCCGCAACCACCCCGCCACCAGGACATATACCCGGCTAAAGAGGAATCCAGCACTAGCTACTGTCATACTCCAGCCGGACTTCGTGACCTGGCATCCTGTCACGCGCAGTGCCGCGCACGCCCACACCCAAGCGACACACCCCGGCGACGTGACAGCCTCGTGAATGCGGATACGCGCGACAGGGAAGGTAGGACGGTATGACCGCTGACGAGACCGGACGGCGCGACCCCGAGCCGCGGCAGGACCTGCTGCAACGCTCGGCACCGTTCCTGCCCGCCGGCAGCGAGATCCGGCAGGTCTTCATCTGCCAGAGCGCGCCGAACTTCTGGTTCTTCGTCATCACTTATCTCACCGGCCTGACGATGTTCTGGAACAAGTACCGGTGCTTGGCGGTCACCCAGGACGCCATCTACGTGTTGGACAGCAGCAAGCTGTCCGGCGGCGCCAGCCCACAGCGTCTGGCGGGCACGATGCCACGCCATACCCGACTTGGTCCGGTCTCCGGCCGATGGGGACAGGTGAACCTACTCGGCGAGCGTCATTGGGTCCACAAACGCTTCCACGACCAGATCGCTGCCGCAGACCAGGACACCGGCTTCGCCCTATAGGTCACGACCTCGGACGGCGACCTGCTGTCACGGTCTGACGCGGCCGACACGGGCTGCCGTGAGCACCGAATTCCGCAGCGCCCGCAACGGACCACCACTGGACTGGCTCACCGAATTCGCTGCCCGTCTGGCGGAGTTGCTCACCGAACGCCCGTAGCCCGTGATCTCTGGGGGCTGCTGCGGGAATGGCTGCGGCCACCGGTGATCATCGGTATGTGAAGACAGACGATCCCGCGGTGGCCGCGGGGGGACAGCGTAGTGCCTGCCCGATGGCGGGAGGCGTTCGAGGCCCTGATGGGCCGGATCGCCGGTCGGTTCGGCCGGGTCGAACCCCGGCGCCGGGCCCGGCCATCACCGCACCCGGCCTGGCAGGCCATCACCACCTGCTAATCCGCCGCAACCGAACCACAAGCGAACTGGCCTACTACCGCTGCTGGTCACCCCGCCCAGTGCCGCTGGCCACCCTGGTGCGGGTCGCAGGCAGCCGCTGGACGGTGGAAGAGAGAATACCTTGGTCTTGGCGTACACCGGGATAGCTTTGTGCTGCCGACGTTCCGCTCCCGTCTGCAATTGACGACGCCATTCGAGCCAGAGTTCATCGACATGGCGGACGAGGATGCCGCCGCAGCGGTTCTGCGGCACGAGTTCCTTCAGGGCGGGTTCTTCCGCCGGGAGGAAGGGGAAGTGCCCGCTGCATGGGAGCCGGTCCTGAAGAGCGACGACGACTGGCTCGCGACCTGCTATCAGGACGAATCGCTGATCACCCAGATCGCCGGCACCATCGTGCCGGCGTTAGGTGGCGGCGAGGGTTGTGCGAAGGGCGGACTGGTGCTGTGCCCACCTGTTCCTAATGAATGCGCCGAGACGATCCTCCACCAGGACGGTGGCAGCGCAGCCGAAGGCGATGTCCGCTTGCAGAGCGGGCTCGTCCGCCAAGAGACCGCCGATGACTTCGTGGCGTACGAGCTGTTCGTGAACGGCGTCCGCTTCGACGTGCTCGGCGTAGAAGTGCACCGCGGCCTGACCCACCGCACAGCGTTGCATGGCTTTGGCAAGCCGCCGCGAGCCGGGGGAAGAGGTGACCTCCACACAGGCGAAGTGGCCCACGAGCGCTCCGCGCAGGGCTCGGTGGAGACCAAACAGAGACATCAGGTTGACGGTGGTGAGAAGTGGGGCGGGGGCATGGTCGAGGTAGCGGCCATACCTCGAATCGAGACCGAGGTCTTCCATCAGGTCGGCGAAGAGCTGGGCATGAATGCGGTCGGCCCTGCCGGCGCCGAACTCGTCGTACTCGATCGCCACCATTGCCGCTTTCGACCGCCCCGTCAGCCGGGGAATGACCCAGGCATGCGGATCGGCCTCTTTCAGGTGATACAGCGACCGTAGGACCGCGTACTCCTTCAGCTGCCACAGCTCACCGCTCTTCTCGAGCTGATGGCTGAGGCTGTCGCCGAGGTCCACGGGCTCGACCAGTAGGGGGGCGAAAGCCTCCTCCACGGTGGCCGGTGCTTCCGAAAGATCGGTCCGGAGAGCATGAAGGAAGCGGTCCTCCATCCGCGCGCGGAGACGCAGCAGATCCGGATCCCATTCCCGGCCGTCGTCGACGCCGCCAAAGCCTCGGTAGTGCAGTTCATACAGCAGGTAGAGCGCGAGCTGAAGGTCCTCGCCCCATGGGTCGGCGACTCCCGCTGCGTCCACGGCGCAGACGGGGGGAAGGCCGGTACGCAAGGACATGACGACGGCCGTTGACAGCGGACCACGCCCCTCCACAAGAGAGGGGCCGCCGGTGGTGGCGGTACGGGGAGGGCTTGTGGTCATTGCACATTCCTGTCCTGTGGGAGCTCTGCAGAAGACCGGTCCCCTGACACGGCGGTGGTGGCGCGGTGGTCCCGGCGCTGATCGTCGGCAGCAGGCGGCGTGTCGGGTCTTCTTCGAGACCGATGGCTCGTGTCGCACCAGGGGTAGGCGCGGCTGCGGCGGCAGGTGCACAAGGCGACCATGAACCGTTCCGAGCGGGCGACGGTGCCGTCCTCGAGGATCACCTCCACCGGCCCTTCCATCACTACGGGGCCGCCGGGCTCGAGTCGCACACGGCATGCTTGCGGCGCCGGTGTGCGTCCGGTGGCGGTTTCAGATGGCCTGAGCACGGATTACCACTAGCCCTTCCCTTTCCTCGCCGGCCTCGCTGAACCCCTGCTTTTGCAGCCAGGGCCGCCGTGAGTGCAGCACGGGGCCCCACGGCACGCTCGCCTTCGCTGTCACTTGAGCGGGGAGCCCAGCCTGGGCCAGGCGTTTCAGGGTGCGCTCCGGGTCGCACATCACGGAATGCACCATGAGGAGCACGCCACCGGGCCGCAGGATGAACGGCGCGCTCTCACAGATCCGGTCGATCACCGCGCGCCCGTCGGGGCCCGCATCCCAGGCCCGCTCTGGCCCGCTGGAAGGCACACGGGCACTCGGGGAGGGAACGTAGGGCGGGTTGGTGACGACGACGTCGAAGCGGCGCCCTTGCGTGCAAGCCATGAAGTCGCCATGCAGGACCCGCAGGGGCAGACCATGACGCAGGGCGTTCAGACGGGCGGTGAACACCGCCCGGCGGGAGACGTCGACCGCCGTGACGCGGGCTCCCCTGGCCGCGGCGCTCAGCGCCACCGCTCCTGTACCGGTTCCGATCTCCAGAACCTCCGTCGTCACCCCGAGATCTTCGCGGCCTAGCTCGTCGCCGAGCAGCTCTGTGTCAGCCTGCGGTCTGTAAACCCCGGGCAGAGCCAGCAGACGTGAGAGAAGTGCCCGCCGTTTCACAGCCGTACTTGGCATTGCGGCCTCCAGGTCTTGAGTCCGCAGGGCGGAGTCGAATGGGCAGGCTGGATTCCAGGGAAGGAGGCTCGTTCGTTGCGCCGACCCGTGGAATGTGGAATACAGGGACCGCATTGATCACGTCGCTGTGTACCCGTTCCGCGACCTTCCTCACCAGCAATCGAGGTTGCCTTCCTGCCTACAGACGAGGTCGCGCAGGGAGTCCCGGCCCGCTAAGGGCGCGCGCGTCGGGGAAACGATCACAGTTGGAATCCGTTGGGTGAACCTCTTCCGCACGTGGCGCAGGCGCCGCGTGACGACTGCGGAATCGGGTACTCAGCGGATCTCACGCTCCTGTCACACCGACGGGACGTCGTCCCTGACTTTCCTCAGTGATCGGAGACACCCGTGCCTGCCAAGAAGAAGAATCCCGTGGCAGCAGCAGCCGACAAGGTTGCCGAAAAGGTCCAGGAGCTCGCCCATCCCGGCAATGAGATCCCGGGAGCGCCGGCCCCGGTTCCGCCGCCCGTGGACGAGCCGACCGAGCCCACCGGGCCCTTGCCGCCCAAGCCTGACCAGCGTGGCCCGGACACGTACAGCCCCACCGGACAGAAGACCGGTGTCCCGCAGGCGGAGGTGGCGCAGGGCGGTGAGTTCCTGACCACAGTCCAAGGGACGCGGCTCTACGAGACGGATCACTCGCTGAAGGCGGGCCCGCGCGGCCCGGTGCTGCTGCAGGATCACCACCTGCGGGAGAAGATCACGCATTTCGACCATGAGCGGATCCCGGAGCGGGTCGTGCACGCCCGCGGCGCCGCTGCCCACGGCCTCTTCCAGGGCTACGGCACAGCTGAAGGGATCAGTAAGGCCGCGTTCCTGGGCAAGGATGTCGAGACGCCGGTCTTCGTGCGTTTCTCCACCGTGCTGGGCTCGCGAGGCTCGGCCGACACCGTGCGGGATACCCGGGGCTTCGCGACGAAGTTCTACACCACCGAGGGCGTTTTCGACCTGGTCGGCAACAACATCCCGGTCTTCTTCATCCAGGACGCGATCAAGTTCCCCGACGTCATCCACGCGGCCAAGCCGCACCCGGACCGGGAGATCCCCCAAGCTCAGAGCGCCCACGACACGTTCTGGGACTTCGTCACCCTGCACACCGAGGCCACCCACCACACGCTGTGGAACATGTCCGACCGCGGCATCCCGCGCTCCTACCGGATGATGGAGGGCTTCGGCGTCCACACCTTCCGCCTCCAGAACGCCGAGGGCACGACGACGCTGGTGAAGTTTCACTGGAAGCCGAAGCTCGGAGTGCACTCCCTGGTCTGGGAGGAAGCCCAGATCACCGCCGGTGTCGACCCCGACTTCCACCGCCGGGACCTGGCCGACGCGATCGAGGCCGGAGCCTTCCCGCAGTGGGAGCTCGGGGTCCAGACCTTCCCGGACACCGACGACCAGATGTTCGAGGGAATCGACCTGCTGGACCCGACGAAGATCGTGCCGGAAGAGCTGGCCCCGGTCCAACCGATCGGACTGCTCACTCTGAACGCCAACCCGTCGAACTACTTCGCCGAGACCGAACAGGTCGCCTTTCACGTCGGCCACCTCGTCCCGGGCATCGACGTCACCAACGACCCGCTGCTCCAGGGCCGGCTGTTTTCCTACCTCGACACCCAGATCAGCCGGCTCGGCGGCCCCAACTTCGGCCAGCTGCCCATCAACCGCACCCACTCCCCCGTCAACGACATGCTCCGCGACGGCATGCACCAGACGGCAGTCCACCGCGGCGTGGCCCCCTACCGGCCCAACTCCCTGGACGGCGGCTGCCCCTTCCTCGCCGGGGAGGACAGCGGCGCCTACATCGAGGTCCCCGAAGCGGTGCCCGGAGCCGCCAAGATGCGGGATGCGGCAGCCTCCTTCGACGACCATTTCACCCAGCCCCGGCAGTTCTGGCTGAGCATGACGTTCACCGAACGCGAGCACATCGTCGCCGCCTACACCTTCGAACTCTCCAAGTGCTGGGCAACGGCGATCAAGGAACGAGCCCTCAAGGTCCTCGCCAACATCGACTCCGAACTGTGCGCGCAGGTCGCCGCAGGCCTGGGCCTGCCCGTCCCCGAGCCGACCGTCACGCAGACCGACCCCCTGCCCAGCCCGGCGCTCTCCCAGCTCGGCGGCACCTGGCCTCTGGACGGCAGGATTATCGGCATCATCACCGAAGCCGACCAAGACCTGACCGCCGTACGGACCGCCCGTCAGGCCGTCCTCAGTGCAGGGATGGTGCCCCTGATCATCGCCCCCACCGGCGGCGTACTCGACGCCGACGGCGAGCCCTTGGCCGTTCAGCGCACCTTCGCCAACGCCCGCTCCACCGAGTTCGACGCCCTGCTCCTGGCCGGTGCACCCGCGGTCGGAGCCGACGCCTACGGAGCCCGGGACGCCAAGGTAGACGACGACGTCGCCATGGCCCTAGGCATCGATTCACGCGTGCTGCTCATGGTCATGGAGGCCTACCGCCACGGAAAAGCCATCGGAGCATGGGGTGACGGCACCGAGGCACTGGTCGCAGCCGGTATCGCAGCCGACTCCCCCGGCGTGGCCAGCGCCGACGCCGCCGAGACCGCCCTGGAGCAGCTCACCGGCCTTCTGGGCAGCCACCGCGCCTGGAACCGCTTCGCCCCGTCGGTCTGACTCTCCCAGCTCCGGCTCCTGCACGGTTAGCCCGTGCGGGAGCCGCCGCATGTACTGAGGTCACGGGCGAAGCCGCAGCGAGCAGGTAGAAGGCGCTGAACAGGCCGTTGGTGAATTCGGCGTCCACCCCCGGTCGTGCCGAACCGCTCCTCCCGGCTTCGCCTGAGCGCCTCCGTGCTGTTGCCTGCTCGCCGTCGGGTACAAGCGCTGGTGCGGGTGCGGGTGTGTGCCGGGATGTCGGGACGGGCGGGTCGGAGAGGGCTGCCAGCGCGTCCGCGAGGTGTTCGTAGACGCGGATACCCGGCAGTCCGGCGTGCTCAAGAGATCGCCGGACTACGGGAGTGGCGCCGACGATCAACAGCGGCGTGTGGGCCAGGTGGTCGGTCGCCAGGCGCAGCGTCCGGCGGGCCGCAGTGCTCAGCAGCACCACACCCGACATGTCCACGATCAGCCGCCGCTTGGTCTGGGCTGCATCGTCCAGGCAGCTGTGCAGGTCCTGAGCCAGGCCGTCGCAGGCGTCGGCGAACAGCGTGCCGGACGTGCACACCAGCATCACGGGGTCCGCCGACGTCTGGAAGGCGAAGGCGGAAGAGGGAGTCATCAAGCCTCGCCGGGTGTCAGTGCATGCCGCCGCGGGCAGGCCATCGGCCCGGTCCAAGAGACCGGAGCGGCTCCTGCCCGACCGCGGATCCTCACCTTCCCCGCCTTCTTCTGCCAAAGCAAGGCAGCCCCGCCCTGCCTCTTCAGATGGTTGACGCGCACCGACGACCGATGGACCGGCATGCCCCGACTCCCTTGCCGGCAAGGAAAGAGGCGCACGCGCCGGAGCCTGATGCCAGCTCTCCCCCGCGACCGCAACGGTGAGCGGGCCGTTGAGGACGGCTTCCACGTCCAGGTCGGGATACATCTCGGCGATCAGCCGCAGGAGCCGTTTGGGCTGCGCGGTCAGACCCGTCACCCTCGTCCGGCGCCAGACCCTTGTGGAGAGGTGTCGGACAGATCCCAGACGACCTCGGTCACCTCCAAAGGCAGATCCACGACTGCCCCGCGCAGCGCGGGCAGAGTGTCGTACTCGATCGGGCCGTGAGGAGTGATCCGGGCAGAAACGCCGTCGATCACCGCGGTAATACGCATGGCGGGCATTCCCCCCTTCCGGGGTGGTGAGCCCAAAGGCGAACACCCCAGACCAGGGAAGGGATGAGCCGCCGATGGCGAGGTGCTGAAAACCCGCGAAGGGGGCACCATCCAGCAGCCCAAAGACCAGCACCCACTGGCCGGAGTCGCCGGTCGGTCTCTTGTCCCCCACCGTGACACGGCACCGCCACACGATCCAGAGCCCCGGCCGGTTCCCGACACCCCAAGCCGAGCCCTTGGTTGCGCCGCAAGTTGCGCCCCAACCCGCCCGCGAGTAGTAAAGCTGCGCCCACCCCCTCACCTGAGGTTTCCCCCAATTTCACACGTGCGGCACGACTTCCTGCAGCTCTTGCAGTCCTGCGGCCGCGCGGGCTTACCAAGGGGGGGACCGGCGGCGTCCGCCACCGGGAACAGCCCTTATCCGGGGGGATGCCGTGACCTTCGTCCATCTGCTCCTCGAACAGTTCGCCATCGGCCTCGCAGCCGCCCTGCCTTCCGCACTCACCGCTGCGCTCGCCCCTTCGGCCGTGCGCTGCCTTCTTCAGCGTCGACGCGGCCGCCGGGGAAACGAGGAAGCCGAGTGATCCGCCCCGGCAGAAGCAAGGAGCATCCCGCATCACTGACAAGGCGTGGCGCGAAATGCCCGCTGCCGCTGGCTGCGGCGCAGGGCCGACGTGGTGCGGGCAGGGCCGGCGTCCGGGCGGCGCGACCGCAGGTCTTTGCCCGGTGGGCGTGTGCGCGGTCCGCCGCACAAGGGTTTTGGAGACCGCATCGCGGGCAACTCGTCCGATGTGCCGCAGCCCCCATCACGGGCAGGGAAACCGAGGTCAGTCGAGTGCCTGCTGCGGCACACCAACCATGCCGAGCAGTCTCAGCCAGGGAGCGTCATGGGCGCTCATCCTCTCGTCCGGCGAGAGGAAGGAAACGGTTCGTTTGCATCGAGCGCAGGACCGACGCCTCAAGCCCACCACGGGCAGCCCACCCGGGCACCATGCGATCCGGCGGGATGCCCACGACGGCAGCGACGTCGGCTCTGGCCCTGATCTGGGCTTTGGCCACCGCTCGGTGCGCCACCCTGCCCAGTACCGCCTGCCTGGGAGGCCGAGGCGGATACCTGAGCTGCACCTGTAGGACCAGGGACCATGGCTAGGCGCGTCGCCTGGTCCATCGGCGGCCGCTCGCAGCTCGACCGGCTTCTGGAATTGTCCTGGCGGCAGGCGGCAGCATGCGTCGGGGCACGGTACCTACGATCACGAAGCGACTTCCCGTTCTTACGGCCTGACGCTCCGAGCCGGGGCAGGGGGCCCGCATCGGTGTGGCCGCCCGGCGCCATGGCGGCGTGGCGCTGCCCCGGGCCTGGGCCGGAACGGGCGGCCAGAACATCGGCAACAGCGCCGGTGGTGAACCCGTAGACGCTCTTGTGCAACAGGTCCACGAGCAGTTCCGCGCGGGGCCAGGTCTGGGGCGGGGCGCCGACCCCAGTGGCGTTCTCAAGGATCTGATCCGCGGTGACGCGTACGACCGTGAACTTGCCCGAGGCCAGCGGTCCGCGCAGGCCAGCGTGCGCCATGACCGCCCGCAGGACGCCCATGGCTGCGGCCTGGCCGATGTGCATGGTCCAGTTCGCCGCGACCGGCACGGCCGTTTCCGTCATACCAGTCAGCCGCTGCATGGTGCGGCCCGGGACGTGGGAGTCGGGGCGTTTGGTGAGGCGCTGCTCCGCCTTCTCGGTGAGTGTCATCGCCGCCGCGCCAGCCGCTCCCGCGATCAGTCCCTGCCACAGAGCCTGCTTCATCATGCCGACGCGGGTACCCGGTGCCCGGCAGTCATCACGGAAAGACCCCACCGCCTCATACGACCGGCCCAGCGGCGCTCGCGTCGAGCAGGCGGTCAGGTGTAAGCGGGCAGGTCGGTCATGGCCCGGAAGCGTGAAGGAGTGACCATGATGTCCAGCCGGCCGACGACGGCGACAAGACCGGCGGGGCGTCCTTTGCACGCACGCATGGCCGCCGAACGGTGTGGGCCGCCGGGAGGACGGCGGTCCGTACGCGCCGGGTGAGGCTTATCCCCTGGGCGGCTATGCCGTGTTGGCGGGCGTCTACGGCACGGCGACGGCTCTGGCCGCGCTGTCGCTGCGCAGGTCGGGGCGTCCGCTTCCCTCTGGCGTCCCGCCGTGGGATGTGCTGGTGCTCGGCATGGCCACGTACAAGGTCTCCCGGCTGTGACCCAGGGGAAGGTGACCAGCTTCCTCCGGGCGGGTGTCACCCGCCGCCAGGGAACTGCCGGTGGCAGCGAGGTGATGGACGAGCCGCGTCGCGGGGGACCGGGACCGGTCGGGCAGGCCGTCGGTGAGCTGCTGAGCTGTCCGTTCTGCGCGTCCACGTGGGTGGCCACCGGTCTGGGGGCGGGTATGCGGCGGCGCCGCGCGCGACCCGGCTGGCGGGTGCGGGGCTGAGCGCGGTGGTGGTCTCCGACTGGCTGCAGTACGCGTGGAGCTAGACGCAGCAGCGGGTGGAAGGCTGACACGCGGGGCCGCCGCACCCGGACACCGATTTCAGGGGGCGCATCCGGCGAAGATCCAGACACATAACCAGAAAACGATCCCATTCGCGTGCTTATGTCGCTTTCACGGGGTACCGGGTGAGGAGTCGCTCTTTCCTTGGAGATCATCATGGCCTCGACCCATCACGCACCCATCGAGGAACACCCCGACCTGGCAGAACTGCGCGCCCGGCACGACCGCGTCGCTGCTACCCCGCGAGCCCAGATGATCGAGGCTCTCGCTCTGATCACCGGCCTGTACCTGGCGGCATCCCCCTGGATAGCCGGCTTCAACGGCTTTACCACCCTGGCCGTCACCAACCTCATCGCAGGCATCGCCTACATGCTGCTCCTGGGCGGTCTCGGCACCTCCTACGAACGCACCCACTCCATGGCCTGGGCCGCCGCCGCCATCGGCATCTGGACCTGCGTCGCCCCCTGGGTCGTCGCAGGCGACGTCGCCCACACCCGATCCATCACCAGCAACCTCATCACCGGAGTCATCGCCACCCTCCTCGCCCTCGCAGCCGCCTCCGCCGCCCGCGACCACGACACCACCCGCGGAACCGACAACCTGCACGGCAGCCGCAACATGCCCGGCCGGTACTGAGACCCGGTGCCGCGCAGAACGTCCCCGGGCGAAACCAGTGGCGCAGGCGCCGCCAGACCGGTTCGACAGACGATCGCCACGCCCGGCGCGCGCGGGTATGGCTTCCGCACAACCCGGGTCGCCACGGCGAACCGCGGCCGCGCAGCCATTGGCCGACCCGCATCGACGGTCAGCCCCGTACCGACCGATTGTCAGTCACCGGCGGACCAGCTCACCCACACGGTCAGACAGGCGGTCCACACCAGTGCGCCGCACACCGCCACAGCGCTCAGTTTCAGCAGTCGGACGCGCAGGAGCGCGTAGCGGGCCTCGTACTCCTCACGGAGCCGGTGGCTGCGCCAGGCCACGGCCGTCAGCGTCAGCCGGGTGAGGTGTCTGCGTTCCTGAACGTACTGGCGGATGACTTCTTCCTGCTGGGCGGTGGTCAGCCAGGGCATGCGCTCGGTGAATCGCTGTGCTTCGCGCTGTGCGGCCTCGTATTGGGCCTGCAGCAGCAAAAACCCTTCGAC